>WRGM01000114.1 GCA_009787175.1 Candidatus Bathycorpusculum fermentans
TTGGCTGTGTTATTGTGTAAATTTAGAATTAGGTTTTTGTATTGAATTTTATTGGTTTTTGTGCTAGTTTTTAGACAGTCTGGGGGGTTGTTTGTTTTGCAGAAGAGAGCCGAGTTGTTTGGTCGGGAGGTTTTTGCGTATGTGGTGTTGGATCCTGAGCGCAAGGGTCGGGAGATGAAGCGTTTGATTTTGCAGACGGTTGATGAGGTATCTGTGCGTGAGGATTTGGGGTATGCGTTTTTACGGTGTGGGGTTATGGTTTTGGTTTCTTCTTTTGAGGTCTCGCGGGAGGATGTGGTGTCTACGTATTATCTTCGGCAGCGAGCGGAGATGTTGTTTGGGTTTGCTAAAGATGATGTTGGTTTTCTTCCCTTGTGGGTGCATCGGGAAGAGTCTTTGCGGGGTTTTTTGCTTTTGCAGTTTTTGTCTTTGATTGTTTTTGCGCATCTTAAAAAAGCGTGGGTAATGAGTACTCAGTAGAGGAAGTGTTGCTTACTATGCGAAATCTCAAGTGTAAAGTTTTATGAGAAAGAAGCAATAGTTAGTAAACTGACCAGAGAACAGAAAGACATCTGTAAAAAACTAGATATTGTAGTGCCCAAAACCTTGGAAATTTAGGAAATTACGCCCGTATCCTTTGCAGCGAAAACGCTGTCTACCTCCAATTATACCACTCTTCACAATATTTTCTGAACCACACTTCTTACAAACCATCATACACCCATGTCAACTCCACAACACACAACACAAAGATATATTTAAGTTGACACTCTCAAGAAATAATACTAATATACTTACTTGCCATCAACAACTAAACTCTGTAGTAGTACTAAAAAGAAAAAAATTGATGATTATTCAAGAATTATTCTTGCATCAACAGTGCTTACGCCTTTAGCATACGCCATTACTGGGTTTAAATCAAGCTCTCTAATCTCTGGATGATCCATTAAAAGATTAGAAATACTAACCAAAACCTGCGCAAGCGCATCTATGTCTACAGGATCAGTGTTACGATAACCTTTCAATAACGCCGATGCTTTAAGACCATTTATCATTTCCCTTGCTTCATCCATACTGACAGGCGCAATTTTGAATGTAACATCTTTTAATACTTCCACAAATATGCCCCCTAAACCAAACATGAGTGTAGCACCAAACTGGGAATCTTTGATTGCACCTACAATAACCTCCGTTCCTTTAGGTGCCATTTCCATGATGAGAACACCTAAAAGATTCGCTTTCGAATCATAAGCCTTCGCGTTTTCCATAATAGTTCGATATGCCGCTTCAACGTCTGCAACTGTATTAAGACCAACTTTTACTCCACCAGCATCAGATTTATGTAAAATCTCTGGAGAAACAATTTTCGCAACAACAGGAAAACCAATTTCCTGAGCTATTCTCGCTGCTTCTTTCTCATTGGTGGCTAACTGGAATTTCGGAATAGTTATACCATATTCCCTTACAATAATTTTAGCTTCATGTTCAAGGAGCGCTATACGATTCTCACTACGCGCTTGAGCTATAACTTTATCAATTGTATTCACGTTTAATGTCTCCATTAACTTGCAGGCTATGATACTAGGTTTCCTTTAAAATTCTTTTGTTTACAATATGCACTTAAACCATGACTAAAACCCCAAAACTTACATAAACAAATACAGACATCCTCCCCTACAGACAACCCATACAAAAATGCTAACCACAAACATTTCTACATACACACATTATTTACTCCAAAGATCATAATTCCTGCTACACAAATCTTAAAACGAGTTTTCGTTGAAGTGCGATGAAAAACCTTTTTGACAAACCTAATACAAGTGAACTTATAAAAAAGTGAGCTTAGCTTCTTCAAAAAGTGATACCCATATTGTCATGTAGACAAAACGGTATTACAATAGACGACCTGAACTTTTGAAATACCCTTTTTCTATATACCCCTAAAGGTTAGAGCTTGCTTCTTTTTCTTTATCTTTTTTGTCATTTTCGCCTTCTTGTTTCTTGAAAAACTTTTTTGATGACATGTTTACTATGGAAAATAGTACAATTGCTGCTACCCAAATAAGTATGCCAATGCCAATTGACCATATGAAATGTAAGAAGTAGGTGTTCTGGAAGCCTATCTCTATAGGTCTTGGTTGTTGAAGTACATTAGCTGCGCAATCCAAAATTATTGATACCCATGCAACTTCTACAATTAGCGCTATTGTTCTAAGCAGGCTAGGACATCTTTCAAAATATAACATTAGACTTCTTCCACCTAGAATTAGTATTGTCCCAACAATACCTATGACTTTTATACCTTTGATAAAATATGCTGTTGCTTCTGGAAGTAAACTTAGCCATCCTGTAACATCTTGAGTACCTGACAAGTTGTCGCTTACATTTTGAATACCTAAATAGATACTTATTATGATGCAGATAATTCCTGCTATTATTGTATAATTAGAAACCTGTATGGGTATTGGTGGAGGTGAATATTCCCGTATCCATTTGTAACTATTTTTAGCAATTCTATCTACTCCAAAACCTTTGAATAATAGAACTGCACCTATGCAAATAGCTATTACAATGCCATAATATCTCATATCTAATTTGTCTGTAACGCCGCCAATCCAAAATATGGCAAAAATTAGCATGAAAAGACCTGGTAGACCTAAAGCTATGCGAGCATAACGCGGAGTGTCTGCAATAAGTTTCATGTACTTTGTAAATACTGCCGCTGTTTCCTCTATTGACTCACTATGCTTAATTACTATACGCCTTACTGACGATATGGGAACATGCCGTGACTCAATAATAGGTAAAACTGCTTCATCTGAGTAACCATCAGAAACAAGAATAATCTCAGTAGCTGCAAATGTTTCTAAAATATTATCTAACTCTGCAGAAAGCTTCCTATCTGCCTTAACCCCACCTAACTCTGTACCTGATATTGTAGCTACTTCAACAATTTCATCAGACTTTTTTTCACTTATCATACGATCATACTGACGCACTGCTTCAAACATTGCGTTAGCATCAGGCTCTTCAGGATCTTTTAATGCCAAAGCAACCGCGGCATCTATATTAGCACGTCTACCAAGCAAAGGCGTTTTGATGCCTGCTTTAACTTCTATATCGCCATCTCTATCAACACATAAAATTAGAACCTTATTCTGCTGTGTCTGCTCTAATAATTCGTTATTAGCCATGGCAACCTACTATAATATACTGCTACAGCTTAATTTATTTTTGTGTATCCGCGCTCTCTGTTTCATCAACACTGGCAAGCAGCTGGAATTCATTCCAGCTAAGCTTCTCACCCTTATCTAACTTCTCTTTCGCTTGAACACCCAGTTTCGCTTTCAAAGCCTGCTCGTCTAACATTTTCTGATTCTTCTGTATATCTGACTCTTCCTTCTCTTTTATCCGAAGAGCTTTTTCTTTCTCTCTTAACTCTTTATTTTGTTCTCTAAGATTATTCTGCAATCCAAGCATTTGACCAGTAAGAACAGCAATTTCCACAAGTGAATCCTTAATTTTTTCCTTTCCCTCAATAACCCCTCTATGTAATGCGTCAGCTTCCTCTTTTATCGCTTTCAATTCAGCAATTTTAGCAATCATTTTCTCATGAAGATCCTGACCAATTTTTGCCAACTCAGACAATTCTCTATGAAAAACCTCTGCCTGCGCATCTAAAACCTTCTTTTCCTGCCAATAAACAGCAATCTTTTTGTTTTCTTTCTCAACCTTCTTAAAACCACTAAGCTGAGTCTCAAGACGCTTTATTTCACCAACAAGCCTCTTCTCTTCCTGCAAATCCAAAGTTTCAGTCTGAATCTTCCAATCTATCTTGTCAATTTCCTTCTGAATACCATTCTTACGGATATGCGGCGACTTTTTCTTAAGCTCTTCCTTCTTATCATTAATCGCCTGCACCTCATCCATAATCGGCTTAATTTTAACCCTTACAGTATCTCTCTGCTGCTTAAGCAACTGCACTTTCTTATTAATTTCATCTCGCTGCTTTTTAATATCATTAATCTCAAGGTTTAACACCCTAGTTTGCTGATTTAACTGATCTCTCTTTTCAATCTGCTTCTTTGATTCTATCTCTGCTCTGTTTACTTGATCTTTCAAAACCGCGATCTGCGAACGCAAGCTAGTGATTTGATTGACTTTATCTTGACTTGACACGTTTATCCTCTGTTACTGATTTGGATTATTAGTGACTAACCTATACAATCTTTTAATATTTTAACTTACCTTTTAACCTATCCTTATATCAATGGACTTTAGGATTATAAGTTTTAAATACATGCATACTTTATAATTAAATTGAGACGTATAAATATGGACTTTTGCTATGAAGACCTACTAAAAAGAGCCGAAAAACAAATACCCGAAGTTTCCCTAAAAAAAGAACGATTAGAACTACCAAGACTAGCCATAACAACCATCGGCATGCGAACAATCATATCAAACTTTGGCGAAATATCAAACATTTTAGACCGCGACCCACACCACATACTCAAATTCCTAACCCGAGAAATGGCAACCGCAGCAACATTCCATGATGCACGCGCCATATTCCAAGGAAAATTCCAACGAGACAGCTTCGAACGCTTAATACAAAAATATACGGACGAATTCGTAATCTGCCCAGTATGTAAACGCCCAGACACTAAACTTGTAAAAGAAAAACGACTTATCGCTCTAATATGCAATGCATGCGGCGCAAAATCAGCAATCAAACAAGTTTAGGAAACAAACAAAAATGCAAGAAGTTTACGCCAAACTACAAAAAAACGGAAAAGACACAGTATTAACCATATGCGATGCTGAACTTCTAGGACAAACCCTACAAGAAGGCAAAATCACCTTCAAAATCAAAGACGAATTCTATAACGGCGGAAAAACTACTGTTGACGAAGCCGTAAACATGATAAAAAACGCCACTATAGTTAACCTAGTAGGCAAACACTGCATAGAAAAAGCAATCCAAAACGGTCATATCCACCCAGATGCCATTTTAACAATCAACAGTGTTCCACACGCCCAAATCATGAAACTTTAACCATGCTTTTTTCCGTGTCATGAAACTTTTTTATTTAAATTATCCATTTGTAGCATAGACTACTAAAATACCGCAAAACAATATACCAACTATAAAAATTGTTACTACCGCGGCATCTATTTTTTTGCAAACATGCTACTTTTACTATTTGCAACACCAAAGGTTATAGTACATAAAAAGGAGTTTATAAACCTAAAGAAAAGCCGAAGATACGAAAAGAAATTATGACCCTCATTATGAACATGAATGCTGGCAATCTTGAAAGAGGATTGTTTGTGGGAGATGACTTGCATATCCATCTTTTTTGTTATCGTGCTCAAATTATAAAGTTTTACTTGGTTGATGGTTTTGTGTGATAAGGTTTTTTATGGTGTAGATTATTGTTGGTGTGAAGATTGAGCAGGCTGCTATTATATAGTTTATGGGGAAGACGTAGTAGCTTTCGAATAGGTTGCTGCTTGGGGAGAATGGCATGTATATTGCTAGTTGGTATCCCCAGTATTGGAAGAGTGACCATGCTGTGACGGAGAGTATTGCGCCTGCGAGTCTTGATATGTACTTGTTCTTAAGGGTTAGGGGTTGTTTTTGGTGGTAGTGTTCTGTGAAGATTTCTCCTGCTATGGCTCCTGTTGCGCCTGGGAAGAACATGTTTACTAGAATTTTTTCTAACAAGTTGCCTGGGATGAAGTGGTCTATCCAGTATCCTGGCCAGTTAAGGACTGGTATGACTATGCTGCCTGTTGCGTAGCGTATTGCTGCTGGTATTAAGTATATAATTATGCCTGTTATGGTCCATGTCCAGAAGCGTTTGCTTTTTCCAGTAGCTACTATGGCAGATTTTGTATTCATACCCTTTTTATGGTGTAGTTAAATTTTAAAAGGTTTTTGTTTTGATCAAGTTACTGGTGTGCTTATTTTGTTTGTCTGTTTTTGGTTGTATGGTGCTTAGTCTTTGTTGTTTGGTGTGTTTGGTTTTGAAACTTTTATATATGTCAAATAGTATCAATTCTTGAGTATCATGGCTGAAGTTTGTTCAACGTGTGGTCTTCCAAACGATTTGTGTGTTTGCGGGGAAATTGAGAAAGAGCAGCAGAGAATTCGTATAAGGTTAGAGACTCGAAAGTTTGGTAGACCTACTACGATAATTGATGGTGTTGATGATAAGACTTCGAATTTGCAAAATATGGCGCAAAAGTTGAAGGGTTATTGTGCATGTGGTGGGACGCATAAGAATGGGCAGATAATGCTTCAAGGTGACCATCGTGATAGAGTGCGTGAGTTCTTGATTAAAGCAGGTTATCCGCAAGAAAATATTGAGCTTCAATAGTTTTTTTCTCTTGTCTATTTTCTTGGTGTTGTGGGATGAAGTTGCTGGATGGTTTCCGGGAAGTTTTCAAAAATGTGAAACATCGACGGTCTTCTCAGATTTTTTGTCCCAGATGTGCTAGCGCTAATATTCATTTATCCACTGGTCTTGATTTATGGTTAACTCCTAAGTCTTATGTTTGTGATGATTGTGGTTATAATGGTTTAATTGTAATGGAGCTTGAAGAAAGTCCTATTGAGCTTGATGAGAAGGTTTAAAAAATTTTTTGTGTGTTAAAAAAGTGGGTTGTTTGTTTTAGTCTGGTAGTTCTAGGTTTAATTGTTTTTTGAGGGTTTTGTAGCGGTTTCGGACGGTAACTTCTGTTACTCCTGCGGCTTCGGCTATGTCTTTTTGGGTTTTTTTTTCGTTGCTTTGTAGGCATGCTATGTATAGTGCTGCGGCTGCGAGTCCCATGGGGTCTTTGCCGGCTGCTGCCCTTTTTCGTCTTGCGTCTCGGAGTATGTTTATGGCTGCTCCTTGGGTTTTTCCTGATATGCCTGTTTTTTCTGCGATTTTTGATACGTATGTTAGTGGGTCTGCTATGGGCATGTGTACCTCTAGTTCTCTTAGCAGTAGTCTGTAGCATCTTGCCACGTCTTTTTTGGCTACTAGGCTTGCGTCTGATATTTCTCGTAGTGTGCGTGGTGTTCCGCTTCCGCGGCAGGATGCGTATAGGGATGCTGCTGCTATGGCGGCTATGGATCTGCCTCGTACGAGGCCCTTGTCTAGGGCTTTTCTGTATATTATGGCTGCTTTTTCTTTTATTGGGGGTGGTATGTAGACTTTGTCTGATAGGCGGTCTAGTTCTGCCATTGCTTGTGCGAGGTTTCTGTCAACTGATGAGTGTACTCTGCTTCGGATTTGCCATTTTCTTAGTCTCCACATTTGTAGTCTTGTGGATAGGGGTAGTTTTCTTCCGAAGGCGTCTCGGTCTACTTGGCTTATAGCTGTTGATAGGCCTTTATCGTGAACTGAGTAAGATGTTGGTACACCAACGCGGCTTCTGGAGGCTTTTTCTTCTTGTGTGAATGCGCGCCATTCTGGGCCTTTGTCCATCATTTGTTCGTATAAGACGAGACCGCAGTCTCCGCAGACAGTTTCTCCAGTGTCATAATCATGTACTAAATTGTCGCTTCCACATTCGAGGCATTTTTCTGCTCTTTGTGGTGGTTTTGGTGGTGAGTCTTTGTCACTCAAACTTTTTTTTGCTCCTTAATTGTTTGCGTTGTGACCTTTGTTGTTGCCTTTTTGGCTGGAAAAATTGTGTTTCTGGTCCACGCAGTCTAAAAAAAATGAAAAATTCAAGTATTTAAACATTGTGGTGTTATTAAACTTTTCTGACACAAAACACAACAAAACCAAAACCCAAAAAAACCAAAATATACACAACTACCAACAATAACAACACCAACAAATAGTAACACAAATGTCACGAGCTCACCAAAACTATGTTGTTTGGATGAGCTGTTAGTGAATTTTTGTAAAAAAACTTTGCTATTATGAAATAATTTCAAATATATAGTGTTTTATAAAAAATTTATGAGGTATAGCAATTTAACTTTTTATAGTCCATAACTACAGTGTTTGACCCAACCTTCAACATCGAATCAGTTATGGTAACTAAAGCCTCAGAAATAGCCTTATACAAGTCCACTAAAACTCTAGGTTTAACTTTACATAAATACACCTTTCTTAGACTACACCAACTTTATAGAGCTAAAATCAGAAGAATACCCCAACAAAAACATGATCTCCACCCCCTTAGCAATTAAAGAATCCAAAATACCCCTCAATTTATGGGCAGACCAATCATCAAGCACCAAACATCCCCCAGCATACATAACAGACACTAAAAACTGCGATACATAATACTCAAACAACTCACCATTCAAAGTACCCTTAAAAAACGGTCGTGCCTTAAACTAAATGAAACGGTAATGCGTCTGTAATAAACTTATAATATAATAATTACCAAACAACAAAGGTTGTGATTATTATGACAAAAATCGTAACAGTAAAATGCCCTTTTTGCGGCAGCGAAAACGTAGACAAAAGCGGTCACAATGCAACAGGAAAACAGGTTTACCTCTGCAGAAATTCTAAATGTAAGCACTTTAGCTTTGTAGATAAATACACATATAAAGCATACAATCCACAAGTCCGCGAACAAGTTTTAAAAATGGCTATTGACTGCACGGAACTCATGCCACCGAGTGCATTCTCGGAATTGCACAAAATACGGTTACCACCATTTTAAAAAGTTAGACCAAGTTTTCTGAGGTGTTTGCAGAGTGCGGTTTGGCTTATTTTTAGGTTGAATTCTTCTATGAGTTTTTTAGGGTTATGTCTGGTTGTTGTTTGATTTTTGCCAGTATTTTGTCTAGGGTTTGGTTTTGTATCTTTGGTTTTCTGCCGCAGTTTAGGGGTTGTGGTTTGTAGTTTCCTGTTTTTTGGTATTTGTTATAAACGCGTGTTATGGTTCGTTTGCAGATGAAGAGCCATTTTACTATGTCTTCTTTGTTTTCACCTGCTTGTATGTGTTTACTTATGGCAGCTCTTTTCTCGTTTGATCCTAAATTTTGCAGTTTTTTAGCGTACGGATTTGGGACAATATTATTTGTGTCAGGTTTTTCTTGCGTTTATGTTCTCTAAGTAGTTTAGGTAGCATAGGCGTTTGATGTTTAG
>WRGM01000115.1 GCA_009787175.1 Candidatus Bathycorpusculum fermentans
AATGTTCGCTCCCACACTTAGGACATCTCATAACCATCGCAAATACAAAAAGTAAAACCGCTTAATAATCCTTTTTACAATACTCTCAAATTATTTTTATGAGAAGACCTACAAGCGTCTGTTGTTACGTTTTTTCACAACCCATTTACCTCTTCTTTTTGCGCCCTCACGCTCAATGATGCCTTTGTCTTTTAAGATTTTCAAATTCCATCTACATTACGATTTACAATGCCTACTTTTTCAGCAAGTTCTGGGATAGTTACCGAGGTTTTTCCCTATAGTGCTATTATCTTTGTTTGAATTTCATTTATACCGACGTTTATACCGACGCTATCGTCGGTATAACTCTTGTCATAACCAAATTCAACTTCAAATAAAAGGTGTGTATTTAGCTCTCGGCGAAAATTTCGTTAACATTTAACCTTTCATGCCATTTTTTGCGCAACAAACACAGCTACATATGCAAATTCATGTATAGATACTTTAATAAAAACACGCAAACTAAATACATACAATAAAAGACATTTATTTATTGTAGTGGTGTTTGTGCTATCTTGGCTGTTTTTGTGTTGTTTATTTTTTTCTGGCAGGTTTTTGTGAGTAGTGCTTGTTGTACTAATGTCTGCATAATGCGTTATGTGTATGTTTATGGTTTATTTATCTGTTAAAAGTTAATTAATTAGTTCTGTTTTTTACAGGAACGCAGTTAGGGTGTATGTTATGTTTGAGGCTAAAGTTGGCGTTTCGATGCTTTATAGTTTGCATGAGTCTTTTAATCGTATGGTTAAACGGTTAGGTAATGAAAATACGCGGTATATTGAGATTTTAGATGATGGCGCTCATGAATTGGATAAAAGCCGCGTTGCTTTGCTTAAGGAAGCTGCGAAGAGTTGTAATTTGGAGTATACTGTGCATGCGCCGTTTGCTGATGTAAATATTGCTTCTCCCTCTCCAACAATGCTTAATGCCTCCTTAAAACGTCTTACTAAATCGCTATATTATGCACGTGCTTTAGATGCTAAATTGTGGGTTTTTCATCCAGGCGCTCGAACAGGCATATCTCAATTTTATCCCGGTGCAGAATGGAAGCAGAATACTCAGAGTATACAGGAGCTTTATGCTGAGGCAGAGCAGCTTGGCGTAAATATTGCCGTAGAAAATCTGCCCGCTAAATACTGGTTTTTAATGAGCCGACCAGAGGATTTTAACAGATTTTACAAAGAAACCGGATTACCCATAGGTATAGTGTTAGACATTGGACATTCAAACCTTGAAAATCAAACAGAACCATTTTTCGACAAGCTCGTTGATAAAATAGCCCATATTCACGTAAGCGACAATAAGGGTGTTGATGATGACCACCTTGGCATTGGCTATGGCACAATAGACTATAATTCAATCGCTAAAACTTTAAAGAAAATAGGTTATAATCGGCGTGTGATTATTGAATCATGTGACCATGTGCCTGAAAGCTTGAAAAAACTTGAAAAATTACTAAATTAGCCTAATCCTTTTCGCTTTTACTGTGTTAGGTGGGTAATTCTAGTGTTAGGCGGTCTTCAGCTAGTATGGTGTTTTCGAAAACTTTTTTTGCCTGTTCTAGTAAAAGTTTTGCATCTGCGTATCTTGCGCTAACATGTGTTAGGACTAGCATTTTTGCGTCTGCGTTTTTAGCTTGGTTTGCTGCTTGTGTTGGTGTTGAGTGACCTGTTGTTTCTGCTTTTTCAGCTAATGTGTCATCATATGTGCAGTCATGTATAATTATATCTGCCTGTTTAGCAAAATCTGCAAACTCTTCAAACGGTTTTGTATCTCCTGTATATACAATTTTTCTCCCACGTTTTCTTGGGCCTACTACTTCATTTGAATTTACAGTATTGCCAAGTAATGTTATTGTTTCGCCTTTTTGCAGTTTAGCCCATAACTCTCCCTCTGGTACACCTAAGGCAACTGCTTTTTCAGGAAAAAATTTACCCGGACGCGGCTTTTCCTCAAAAACGTAACTATAACTCTCAATAGTATGATTAGACCTTATAGTTTCTACAAAATATTTCTCTTCGTTAACAATGACCCCTGACTTTACAATCTCATTGACTTCCACTTGATATGTTAATTCAAACTTTAAGAATTGTTGGCAATTAACTAAAAAATCCTTAAGACCTAATGGCCCATAAATCTGTACTGGCTCTCTTCTATTTAGTAATGCCATGGTTTGAAGTAAACCTGGCAAACCTAAAACATGATCTCCGTGCAAGTGGGTAAGAAAAATCCTAGTTTTTTTATGAAAACTATTTTTCGATGCCATCATTTGCCTCTGAAGGTTCTCTCCACAGTCAAATATCCACTGTTCAGACGCACCCTGCAGTATAACAGCTGGTAAACCACGAGTTAACGTCGGCACAGCTGCACTAGTTCCAAGAAAAATCAGTCTCATATCCCTTCTATCCTTACTCCTTCTCAAACACTGCTATTTCTCTTGTTAATGTCCTATGCACATAGGCAAAGTGAGACTCAACATGCTTAAAGCCTATAGATACGCCAATAGCTTTAATGTTTAACGTTTTAGGCGAAGCTATACATACCCTATGACCAGTAGGCAATAACCTAAACGCTGACGATAACACATCATTTACCAACTCACGCGTAGTAGACTTTAACGTGCTCGCTGAACGCCCGTACGGCGGATCTGTTACCATACAGTCCACCTTAAAAAAAGGCAACATACGCGCATCCGCCAAAAACAGGCCATCAGCATTAATATTAAAAAAACGCAGATTCCTACGACAACCCATAACCATACGCTTAGCCGCATCAACCCCTAAAACATTGCAGCCAATGTATGCCGCTTCAATTAATGTACTACCTGTACCACAGAAAGGATCAAGCAACGTTCTCTCTGCCTTAGCATGAGCAAAATTTACCATACACCTCGCAAGCTTAGCCGGCATCGCAGACGGATGAAAAAAAGGTTTCTTACGCGGACGCCGCTCAGAAAAAGTTTTACTACTAACCTCTGTAAGCTTTAAACCAAAAACCAGTTTCTCATCAGTAATTATACCTATAAACGTTTTATCCGGCTGCTTTAAGTTAACTTTAGCCTCTGGCGCATGTTTTAGAATTTGTCTGCCTAACTTTATTTCAAGCTCCATAGTATTAACTGCATTATCAGCAAAATTTTTAATACGATTTATTCTAACAACAAAACTTTCCCCAGACTTTAAAACATCACTAAACGATGTCTCATCTACCGCCTTTAATATATCTGCATAATTCGCGTTTGAAACAAAAAGCTCTAATGCACAAAGCCGCGTAAAGGCTGACCTTACTGGCACTACTTTTACACATTCAGCCTCGGTTTCTAAGCGTAAAATCTGTGTCATTTCTTCAACTACTGTGTAAGGGTAGCCTTCTGTTTCCAATATAGCCCTTGCCTCTGAGACCGGCATAGTTGGATTTTCACCTGAGAGCAAAAAGAAAAGTTTAGCTGCCACCCTTAGGCGACCTTTAATATTTTACTTATAAGAGGTGATAGACTAACTTTGCTATATGGTCCTGGAATGCTATCTGTTCCCACAATCTCCTCAACTCCTGCATCTAGCATGCGTTTAGCTGCATCACCTATAAGTAGCGGATGAACGCATGCGGCAAAAACATGCTTAGCACCTAAATCCTTCAAAATCTCAACTGCCCCAACAATAGTACCCCCAGTACTTATAATATCATCAAAAATTATAACAGTCTCACCCTCAACATTCAACCCCTCACCTGACTGCACCGTCTGACCCGTATAACGATCCCTAACCTTACTCAAATACCCCACGCCACCACCCAAAACCCCCTGCGCCTCCTTAGCAATATACATAGCCCCCTTATCAGGCGCAAGAGCATAAGCACCACGGTAACCCCTAGCTACAAAATAATCCGCCAAAAGAGAGATAGCACTAACACTACGCACAGGAAAAGAAAACTTTGACAAAACATGCTCAGAATGAATATTTACAGTTACTAAACTATCCACACCAATAGCCATTAACATGTTAACAACAGTTTCAACACTTATGCCCTCACCAGACAAAAACAGCTTATCCTGCCTGCTATACGCCAGATACGGCACCACAGCCGTAACCCTACAAGCCCCCGCACGCTTAACAGCATCAACCATAAAAGCCAATTGGAAAAGTTTACCATCCTGCATAGGCGGACACGTAGTCTGAATAACTACAACGTCCTCACCACTTAAAACATCACCCTTCTCTAATCTAACATATGACTCGCCATCAGGAAAAACCCTCAACACAACGGGAACACTAATACAACCCATACTAACTGAAACCCTCTCCGCAAGCTCCACAGAAGCCGGACCTAAGACAACCTTCATAACACTTCATCCTACACCCTAAAAATACAACTTAGCTTTAAGGCTTATCTTACAAACATCACCACAACAACAAACAACAAACCTACACACAATAACACACAACAAATACAATACACAAACCTAAAAACAAGAAAATAACAAAAAATTCATTTTCACTTTAACTCCCACTCCTCTAACCTAATGAACATTTACACGCTTATCTTAAATACCCCATAACTATACAACAAATATAAAGTGAGACAATAATGCCCACAGACACAGATGAACAACAAGAAACAGAAACAACAACCAAAGAAAAATATGAATTCATAGAAGACCTACCCGGAGTTGGACCAGCAACCGCACAAAAACTACGCGACCTCGGATACCACACAGTAGAATCGCTCGCAATGGCAACAATACGCGAACTCGAAGCCCTAGGCGTAAGTGAAAAAAAAGCCTTACAAGTAATACAAACAGCAAGATCATCAATAGGCGTATCCTTCATACGAGCCGACCAACTATTAAAACAACGCCAAAACGTTGCCCGACTAACAACAGGAAGCAAATCCCTTGACAAAATAATCGACGGTGGACTAGAAACACAGGCAATAACAGAATTCTACGGAGAATACGGCTGCGGAAAAAGCCAAGTTTGCCACCAATTATGCGTAAATGTACAATTACCAATCGAAAAAGGCGGCTTAAACGGCGGAGTATTATACATTGACACTGAAAACACCTTCAGACTCGAACGCATTGTACAAATGGCCAACCATCTCGGTCTTAACCCTGAAGATGTTGTAAAAAACATAATTTATGCTGAAGCATACACATCTGACCACCAAATATTCCTACTAGAAAACGCTGATGAAATCATTAAAGCAAATAATATCAAATTAATAATTATAGACTCACTAACGGCACATTTCCGTAGCGAATATATAGGCAGAGAAATGCTAGCTAGCCGTCAACAGAGACTAAACAAACATATGCATAAACTTACCGCTTTAGCTCGAGCATTTAACGCTGTAGCCGTTGTAACAAATCAAGTTATGGCAAAACCCGATCAATTCTTCGGTGATGCTATTCATCCTATCGGAGGTAACATTGTCGGTCATACAAGTCAGACCCGTATATATCTACGACGTTTTTCTCATGGACCAATACGTATTGCTAGGCTTGTTTCAAGTCCTTATTTGCCAGATGGAGAGGAAATACTTAAAGTCACCGAAAATGGTATAGAAGATGTCTCTGAAGAAGAGAAAGCAACTAAATCCCGTGGTCGCTAAACATGCCTATACCTCAAGCATTAGTAACACGCTATTTCCAATTAATCGTTAATAGGCAATATGCTGAAGCTGAACGTGAACTAGAAAGAGTAAAGCAGAAACTACAAAAAACCGAATGGAATAGAGGCTACTTCCGTGCTTTATACGGCATGTACCTCTCAAGAAAAAACACCACTGACAGTTATGCCTTTTTCTCGAAATTGGACTTAAGCGATAAAGTATCTCTTCATGTATATCGACGAGAATTTTTAGATAACATGCGCAGTGGTCTCCATGGCGATTTTGACCGTGGCTATTTTTCCGCCTGGGGTGACTGCATGCGAATTTTAACCCGAATGGACATCCCTGCTCCTACAAACCCTGATAACTCAAAAACTGGAGTTACTACTGACGATGGTGAAAACGCTGCTGAAGATACTATTGAAACAGTTCGTAGTGATAAAAGCCAAGTAACTATAGCGAACTTTTTCAATGGCGATAAAAAAATTTCGGTTAAAACAAAAAAACAAGTTACTGTCTCTGAGTCTGCGGTTAAAACTGAAGAGGTAGCTAAAAAAGGGTAAAAAATATTTCTTATCAAGAAAAATATTTCAAAAAAAAAAGATTATGCACAAGGTTGTAGATCTCCTCACGCGAACTATTAACTCACAAATTTCAGGTTTTAGGGATACACTTTGTTTGAAAACTTTTTCTACATACAGTCATAATTAATAAAATTGACGAACACAACGTACTTTAACAACCGAAATATCTGGCAAATAGCATATAAATGACGAAAAAATGGTTGAGAACTTATTTACGTTTTTTCTTTATAAACACTATAGCAACTGCCACAGCAATAAGCGCAGTTAAAGTAATGACGGCAAGTCTCAACAGATTATCCGAGTTTAATTGTAATGGATATGAACTATTCTGAGGAAGGCGTGAATTACCCAAATATCCTTGTGGTCTACAATAAGCTACTTCTTTTGTATCTCCCCAAACGCCAACTTGGATACCTGCAATGTTGCCTATAGGTTGGTTAAAATAGAAAACTGCTGACCACATAGGATAAAGAGTTAAGGCATCTCGCTCCACACTATAACTTTGTACCCGTACCCTGCTCAAGCAGCTCGTTATTAATGGGATTATTATAAAGCTGCCCGGAAATCATAGTAAAACTTACATCAGATCGCCCTTTAGATAAATCAGGTTTAATCTCCACTGTAACACCATTATTATTCGTCTATCTTTTCTAAAAAAACTATTTCGCTAGTTTTGTCCTTTTGTTACCATTTATATAATTATTCACAAATTTTTTCGCCATGTAAGCTTGCAAAGAAAAGACCTATGAGAGCTTACACTGCTTGCATACGCTTTTTTGAGTAACAATACTTATAAAAACGTAGCTGTTTTCTTTATGTTCATATACAAACACAAAAAGCTGGAACGTCTTTGAAACCTAATATAAAAACCCTAACCTCTGCTCTGATGCTCGGAGTTATAGCAGGAGTCATAGCCATCGCTGTTGAGCGAGCAGACCTGCTAATGACAGGCGGAAGCCTACAACTATTAGGATACATAAACACCTACACATGGATACTAGTCTCAGCGCTCTTATTTGGTATTTGGGGAGCTATTATAACCACTGAAGTCCAAGCAATGATTGGCTTAATCACAATAACCAATCCCGAGTTATCCTGGCTTTGGCCGTTTGTAAATCTAATATTTGCCCTATCCGTAGGTATAATATCCACAGGACTAACAAAACTGCGCCCAAACACAAAAAACAGCACAAAACTCTTACTCATGAGCACCACCTGCGCAATACTTGACATACCCCTGGTATACTTTGTAATGGTCACAGTACTAAATCTACCCACATTTGTTTACCTCACAGCACTACCTGTATACATTATACTACAGCTCATACCCTCAACACTACTATCATATCTAATCGTTAAAACACTAACACGCTCCAAAGCCCTACAAATAACAAAAACAAATAACAACAACTACAATAATAACAACAATACCCTCAAATAATAAAGAAAAAAAAGAAGAAGACAGACTGAAATGGACAAAATCTTCGGCAAACTGATCCATAGAGAGAATCTCACCCAGCAAGAAGCACAAACCGCCGCAGACAAAATTTTTACCGTCCTAACCAATAACGAACCAGATAGTCTTGCGCTAACGACAGCGTTTTTTGGAGCTTTAACAATTAAAAAACCCAGTATAGACGAGCTAGTTGGAACAGCTAAAGCTATGGAGAAAACAAAAACAGTTGACTTCCACTTCAAAATAGACAAACCAATAGTTACAGCAGGTGGAACAGGAGGCGACACATTACATACAATAAACATTACAACACCTGCAATCATAACAGCTGCAGCAGCAGGCGCTTACGCGGTAAAGAGTGGGTCGAAATCTTTTTCTTCAAAAACAGGCTGCATCGATGTAGCTGAAGCCTTAGGTATTAATACACATTTATCACCAAATAAAGTGGAAAAATGTGTAGAAAAAAATGGTACAGTTATTTGGTCCTCAGAGGATATATACCCGTGGATGTCCTCACTAATTAAATTGGGTCAAAAACCCTCTACAAAACAATTTTTGCATCTTCTTTACTCATTAAGACTTGTAATTGCAACAGCATTAAACCCCTTCTCACTTAAACGACAAGTAAGAGGAGTGAGCAAGCCATTTACAGAGTTAACTACAAAAGTTCTAGGTGCATGTGGTTATGAGCGTGCATTTGTCGTACTTGGCTATGGCGAAACGGAGAGTATACGAATTGACGAGTTCTCCACTTTGGGTAGAAATGTAGTGTCAGAGTTGAAAACAAATGGTGATATTGAAACTTTTGATGTCTACCCAGAAGATATTGGTATAAAAACGGGAAAGTCTACAGAAATTATTGCAAGAGAGAGTCACATGGAAAATGCCGAAGTGATAAAGCGGGTTTTGGCAGGCAAGGATAAAAGTTCACGCCGAGATATTATTCTATTAAATGCCGCAGCAGTACTTGTTTTATCAGACGTATGCCAAGATTTACATGATGGCTTTGAGCTTGCTAAACAGGCTATTGACGATGGGCATGTATTAACAAAACTTGAGCAACTAAAACATTTTTCAAGAAAAAATGTTAGACATTTTTGTTAATCGGTAACTTTCTCATGAAAACATTTTTGGGTTTTCGTGGTTCTTCCAGCATCGGCATATCGCCGATGGTGCAGTCTTCCATGAAAGCATCCAGTAGTTATTTGCCGTTTACGTAACCAGCTTTAGCAAGCAAGCCCAAAGCTTTCTCAAACGGAACCGACAAATCCCGCGGTTTGATCACTTTCCATTTCCGCTTAGGTTTCAAACCCTCCTCAAAAAACACCTCACCCCTAACAACCTAAAATCCCGAAAATGTAACTATGAAATCTCGTTAAAATGGCGGAATAACGAAATTAAAGATTTTTTAAGCGTTTTTTTAGTGAG
>WRGM01000116.1 GCA_009787175.1 Candidatus Bathycorpusculum fermentans
TGATGGTGGTTTGGTTTATGATGCTTGGAGTGGTGGTGATGATGATTGTTGGTAGTGTCTAATTAATTCGCGCGAAGCGCTTTGTTCTTAGTTGTGTTAACATGTATTTATAAACAAACTCGGCCTGTTGCAAGTTTTGGAAAAAGTGCAAAATGCCGACGCCTTAGTACAAAAATGGTTGACGTATATTATATATTTTAGATTACATTATATTGTGTGATGTTAATGTGGTTAAGGCTTTAGTAGAGATTGACGAGCGAACAAATAGAGTACTTAATATAATCAAAGCCAAATACCGCCTCAAATACAAGAGTCAGGCGATAAATCTTATGGCACATCACTTTGAAGAGCACATCTTGGAGCCAGAGTTAAGACCAGAGTCTATCGAAAGTCTGAAGACTTCTAAAAGTGAGAAGACTGTAAAAGTTAGTGACTTTACAAAGAGGTACTCTGAGTAAATTGTTTATATCTCTTAGAGGTAGTTGAGAGCGTATAGACTTTTTAAGAATATTTACTCTACACACCACATAAGTTAACTCCTTGTATTATGCAGATGTGTACTGCTATCCTTCAACTTTCGGCAAATATCCTAATATGTGTTCTATATTCAAGTTGTACTTAACTATCAAACTGTTCTGTATATGTTAAATAATATGTTACTGTTTAAGGCATTTGCTAATTATAAAAAAATGACATCAAAAATATGTAATAAATACTTTCTATGTGCCTTAAATTATTATTTATTAGCGAACATTTTTTGTTAAATATGTTAGCCAAAAAGTTTTAAGAAAAGCCACAATACTCTAACATGTGACTTATTTTGTCAACACACCCCGCCCTACTCTACACTAAAGAAACCGACAAAACAGTAAAATGCCACCTATGCGCCAGACGCTGCACAATTAACAACGGCTCATCCGGCTTTTGCTCTGTTCGCAAAAACCAAGACGGCACCCTATACACCCTAAACTACGGCAAAACAGTTGCCTTCGGCATTGATCCCATAGGCAAAAAACCGCTCAACCACTTCAACCCGGGCGCATCCGTAGCATCCCTCGCCGCCGCAGGATGCAATTTCCACTGCCAATTCTGCGACAACTGGCTAATAAGCCAAGAAAAACAAGCCGCCGAAAACATTTTACCACCTGAAGAAATTATAAGACTAGCAAAACAAGCCAACTGCCAAGGAATAAGCTACACATACACTGAACCTACAATCTTCCTAGAATACGTCTATGACACCGCAAAACTCGCCCATGAAGCAGGCCTTTTTAATACATTTGTAACTAACGGATATATGACAAATGAAGCAGTAAGAACAATTTCACCCTACATAGACGCTGTAACTGTAGATTTCAAAGCCGCCGGCGACCCTGACTTTTATAAAACTGTATCAGCTGTACCAGATGTAAAACCCATTTTTGAAACTTTAAAAGCATTCAAACTTGCAGGCACTCACATAGAAATAACCAATCTTGTAATACCAAAAATCGGAGACTCTATGCATAAAATAAAATGCATAGCCCAATGGATAAACGACTACTTAGGACCCAACACGCCCTTCCATCTATTACGCTTCCACCCTGATTACAAAATGACAACACTGCCCGTTACACCAATAAAAGATATGGAAAATGCCTACCTCACAGCCAAAGGCGAGGGCTTACTATTTACCTACCTTGGAAACATGCCTGAACACGTAGCAGAAAACACATATTGCCCAGCATGTAGCGAACCGGTAATACACCGAAACAGCTTTGAAATAACCAAATGGAACCTAACTAATGATATGCACTGCGAATTCTGCGGAAACCACTTACCTATAAAAGGCAAACATTACCCTTAAACCTTGTAGTTCAATAACAAATAAACGCCTGTTCTCTAAAAATATAATTTTCTACCTACCCTTTAAACTAAATTACACGAAAACAGTTCCCAACCTGCTATTTATTCAAGTTTACATTCAAATAAACAACCTGTTTTTACAATAACTCTTAAATTATACAAATACCAACTCACTTACGGTCTTTTCCATGTCACCAAATACTAACAAACTTGAAATTGTAGGCTATGCTGATAAAGAACGAGTCTTTCTTGTAAAATCTGCAGCAGGTCAAATTGTTAAAGTAAGCGATACCTTCGCTGAAATGTTCCCGCTTTGGGTGGGAAGGGTTTTAATTACCGCACAGAACGAAAAATGGGCACAAATCGCTGGAAACATAACTACCGGTTTTGCCACAAGCGTAATCGCTGCATCCGCAGAAGCATCAATTGAATGCGCTGTTCCTGCAGATCAAACACCAGATAAACGACCCGGTGTGCTTATACAAATCTATAACCGTGATCGCTTTGAATTGAAAGGTCAACTTTTAGGTCGTATTGGTCAATGTGTTATGACATGTCCCTCAACTGCCGCGTTTAACGGTTTACTTGGCAAACGCACCCTAAACATAGGTAGCAGTCTTCGCTATTTTGGTGATGGTTTCCAAAAGAAAACTATGGTGGGTGGGCGTAAGTGTTGGAGAATTCCAGTTATGGAAGGTGACTTTATTGTGGAGGATGGTTTTGGTGCTATGGAGGCTGTTGCGGGTGGTAATTATATGATTTTTGCTAAGACGCAGCCTGAGGCTTTGGCGGCGTCGGAGGCGGCTGTGGATGCTATTCGTGAGCAGGTTCCTGATGTGATTATGCCTTTTCCGGGTGGTGTGTGTCGTTCTGGGAGTAAGGCTGGTTCTATGAAGTATAAATTGAAGGCTTCGACGAATCAGGTGTATTGTCCGACTTTGCGGACGTTTGTTCCAGATACTGTTGTTCCAGAGGATGCTAATAGTGTCTTTGAGATTGTTCTCAACGGTTTAACGTTGGATGCAGTTAATAAGGCAATGCAGGTTGGTGTTGCCGCTTCAATTAATTGTCCTGGGGTTGTAAAGATTTCTGCGGGTAATTATGGTGGTAAATTGGGGCCGTTTAAATCTTTTTTAAGGGATGCTATTGGTGCTCCTGCGCCTGAACCAGCGGATGCTCCAATTGAGAAACCCAAGGCTTAATTTTTTTCTCTTTTTTGTTGTAAATAGGTTTCTTTTTTGTGTTGGTGCGTAATAAGTTTGATATTTTTGTCTATTTGTCTATCTATGTGTGCTTGTGTGGGTTGTATTTTTGAAGTTTTAGATTGATTGCTAAAGGGGGTTTTTGGTTTGTTTTTTTGATGTTGTTTATGTTGTTTGTATTTTTTGTTTGGGGTTGGTTGATTTTTGTGTGTGGTGTGTATATTGTTAGGTGTGTTTGTAGTAACTTTTATCTTGTTCTTGTTTTCTTATTTTTTTGTATCTGGTTTAAGTGTGAATTGTTGTGAGTGTTGTAAAGAAAGATAGTTTGGAGCTGTATCGGACGAGGAAGGCCATTAATGTTTTGGCTACTAAGGAGGGTAGTCATACAGAGTTGATTACGATTTATGTGCCGCCGGGTAAGCAGATTAGTGATGCTCTTAATCTTTTGCGTGAAGAGTATGGTACGGCTACTAATATTAAGTCAAATGTTACGCGTAAAAACGTTTTAGATGCTATTGTTAAGGCGCAGCAGAAGCTAAAATTGTTTAAGGATCCTGGTGAGAAGGGGTTGGTTATTTTCTGTGGCGCGCTTCCTCAGGAGGGTGCTGGTCCGGGTACTGAGCGTATGGAGTCTTGGGTTATTATTCCGCCTGAGCCTATTCGTATTTTTCTTTATCGTTGTGATTCGCGTTTTCATACTGAGCATTTGCAGGAGATGTTGCGGGAGAAGGAGACTTTTGGTATCCTGCTAATTGACGCGTCAAATGCTACTGTGGCTACTTTGACGGGTAAGAATTTGAATATTGTCCGCGAGATGACCTCTGGTGTTGCAGGTAAGACTCGTGCTGGTGGTCAGTCTGCTAGACGTTATGAACGTTTGCGCGAAATGCAGTTAAACGAGTATTTTACCCGTGTTGGAGAACATGCTAATGAGATCTTGTTACCTATAGAAAATCTTAAGGGCATCATCTTAGGTGGGCCTGGTCCTACAAAATATGATTTCCAAAAAGGAGACTATCTTAATTATCAGCTTAAAAACAAAATCTTAGATGTCATTGACACAGCCTATGTTGAGGAGCAGGGTGTTAAGGAAGTTGTCGAGAAGGCTCCTGATATCATGAAAAAAGTTCGCTATATAGAGGAAAAACAGATAATGCAAAAATTCCTCTATGAAGTCGGACACGATACTGGACTTATAACCTATGGTGAAGCTGAAGTGCGTAAAGTGCTACAGTCTGGCCAAATTAGACTGTTACTATTCTCTGAAGCTCTCGACCTGCAAAGAGTAACTATACAATGCGGCGCTTGCAGCTTCCAGGAACAGGATACTGTTAAACCCTCCGAGTTACAGGTATTTGAACAAAAACTCACAACTAAACTATGCCCTAACTGCTCTGCACCCTCCCTAGCTATAATTGAAAAAATCGATTTAATAGACGACCTAGCCCAGCTCGCCGAATACTCAAGCACGGATGTTGAAGTAATCTCAACAGAAACAGAAGAGGGTCAAATGCTGAAAACCGCCTTCGGCGGTCTAGCCGCTATACTACGATTCAAAATGCAATAACCCTTCCCTCTTCTGTTTTTAGTCTTCTTTCTTTAAAACCCGCTCTATTGTTTCCCTATTTACTCCAATACATAATAATTGCTTCTGCCTCGAAGTAGCCCCTGATACCAATTCAATCTTTGCATGAAAAAGCTTCGCTAACCCTTTTAGAATTTCCTTATTTACCTTCCCCCTCTCAGGCTCCTCAGTAGCATAAATAACAATGTCTTCGGCGTCAAATTCTACGGCAAATTTAGAACTATTAAGCTTAACAAAAACGGTAATTAAGACACCCTCTGCAGTCTCTTTAATACTCAATTTATGCGCCGCTCAGCTGCTCTATATGGTGTCTTATTCGGCTTTTTTTGGTTTATCTTGAAGTGCCCAGCTGAATTTATTGCGTAGCGTTGTTGGATAAAATTTGACTATGTCAAACTTTACCTTCTTTGCCCATTTTACATATGCCTGCGGATCAATATATGACTTCAAAGAGGTACCTAAATTGTATTCACGAGTAAGCTTTGTCAACTCAAGATCTAGCTTTGCCTTCTCAATACGCGTTTCCAAAGACTCAACTTTCTTGCCCTCTGCCTTTTTCTCTTCAAGCTGCCCTTGCATAACTTTGAGTTTTTCTTCCTTCTGCTTTAAACGCTCATCAAACGTGGGTGAGATTTTGCGCTTATGATTAGCTACCTCTGCAACTTTAAGGTTAGCCATTTTAGCCGCATAACTCTTCTTATACTCAGGATCCGCCTTTGTAACGCCACTCTTCTCAAGCTCTTCCTTCAAAGTCATCGTACATTTCCAAGTACGAAAAACCTTAGCCGTAAGCTTTGGCACCTTCTCAGACAAAAACCTTGAAACCTTTTTACTATCAATACCCTCAAAAAGATACTGCTTAGACTTATCTTTCTTAAACTCCTCCAAATTCTTCATAATCTGAACAGGAGCCTCTATAGTCTTTACCCACTGAACACTATCTTTACCTAAAAAGTCAAACGTAACCCTATTACCCTTAATACTTATATGCTCATCACGAAGCGTAATAGCACCAACAGTATCCGCCTCATCCGGATCCTTCTCATCACCAACCCTCATATTAACAGCAAAAATTAGCCAAGCAACAGTTGACACCTTACGACGCTCCACCTCCTTCGCACCAAGAGACTTGATAATATGCTTCTCTACCTGATCAATCTGCTTCCCCAAATTTTCTGCTTTTTGAAACTTTTCCTTCTCACGCGACTGCTTCAAAAACGCCGTATCACTAAACCAAACATACTTAACTTTATCTGTAAGCTTATCTACCCACTTCGCCACATACATCTTCTCCGGCTCCCAAATTACATTCCAACCCTCCAATCTGGGCGCGTCCGGCGAAAGATTCAACGTAATATTTTCCTGACTAGGTCCCTCCTTCCACCTACCCCGTTGCGGATGATCCCCCCTACCCGCGAAAAGACAAGACGGCTCAGCTGTCCAATTAGCCACCTCCAACCTTTGCCCATCAACCTCAGCATAACCAAACTTTTCCCTCATCTCCAACCGCTTAACCTTCCTCTCCTCAGCCTGAGCCTTCTTCTCCTCCTTAGTCAACGCCTCCTTCTTTGCCCTCTCATCAAAAATAAAACTCTTAATCTCACTAAAATCAATCTCACAAAACTGCCTCTTCCCCCCACTTTGAACAGATGATGATGCTTTATCAATACTCTCAAGATACTCGTCTGTAAATGTATCCAGATTCTTTGTCTTATTTTCACTTTTTATCTGCTCTAGAAACTCTTTCATAAAATTCTTAGTAAATACCTGATCCGGCGGCGCAATAGTAGTAGATAACGTTCTACGCACCCACGCCACAGCCATGGGTTCTGTTTTCTCTGTAAGCGTAATTTTTTGACCTTGAATTTTAATATTAAACCCTTTAAGGTCATAAGGGGGAACATAAATTCCGTTATGTATCAAACTTTTCATAACGTGCTTCATAACTTGCACCTCAAACTTTGATCGACAAACATCATATTTCAGTGAACCTATATTATTTATTTACTAATAGTTTTATTTTTTGCTGACGAACTTGCAGCTTTATACATTTTGCGTGGTTTAAAAATGTACTGCAAAACAAAGCTTACAGAAACAGACCCCTCTGCTTCTTCTCAGCCCTTGACTGCTGCAACTTTTTATATACCATATCTACATTCTTCCGCTCCACATAACCCTTATGCGGCCGAAAACCCCCACCAAAGCCACCTGGAATATGCATAAGCTCATGAATTAACACGCGTTCTTTATCTTCAAATGACATTTTATCAAAAATTTCTGAGATAACCTCAATAGTATATGTTGGCGGCTGTTTTAGGATTTTTTGCCAGAGTTTTCCTAGTCCATGTATGCGTGCTATGGTGCGTTTGGCTTTGGAGCCTTTGCTTCGGACGCAGAATACGTATTGGGATTCGATATGGTAAAATTCGCACTCTCTAGCTAATTGGTCTACTTGTATTTTGATTTCTGGGGCTTCAAAGTATTTAATTGGCATGTTAGGTCTCTTTGTTTGTTTTTAGCATAAAAAAGCCTGGTTGTTGGTTTAAAAGTTGTTGTTTATGTGTGAAAAATGTTGTTGGGTGGATTTATTGTTAAATTGGGTTAATGGATATAGTTTAATGTTTTATTTTGGTCTTCATGTATTTGTTTCATTGCCTCATATTGTGCTTCTACTAGTATTTTTAGTGCGTCAATGTTTTTCTTTACATCTTCTAATTCGCTGTTTTTTTGCATGACTCCAGATTTAGTTAATTGTTCATCCATGTTGCTGACGGTTACTTCCATAACTTTGACTTTGAATGCGAAGATTTGAAGTGTGTATAGTAGGCTTAAATGAGAGGTTAACCGGTCAATTCGTTCGAGTTCGATGTTTCTAATTGCGAAAATTTTGGCTTTTTGTTCCTGTGTAGCTGTTGGTGATTGTAGCATTTGTGCGTAGACGGCTGCATGTTTGTTTGCTGCTGCTTTTGTTTCTTCTAGCCGTGTTTGTAGTCTTTTTGTGATTTTGTCTAACATTTCTAGGACTTCGTCCATTTTTTTCCTCTCAATATGCTGTCTACTTTTGTTCAACAATCTGTGCCGCTCTTATTTAAGTTAGTTGAATGTTCTATGGCAACTTGTGCGATGTATTTGTACATTAATTTTATGTTTACTTAAATATACTTGCTACTGTGTTTTGTGATTGTTGAAATTGGCTGGTGATTACCGCTGTATGCTATATGCCTGTTAATTTGACCATTTGTCTGTGAGTATGTATCTGTAAATAATTTTATGGTAAATAATTGTGAATTGCTTATCTGTTGCTATATTGGTGTTCTTCCTATCCTTCGCATTAGCAGGTTTGCCACTGCAAATATGACTAGGATTACCGGGATCCATATTATGATGTTAAGTGCGAATATGATTGATACCATTGCAACAATTATTAAAAGTATGACTGCTATCATGCCGATTATTTTTTTCTGTTTTTGAACTTTTTCTGGGTTATATGTTACTTTAGGCATCTTTGTTTGCTCTTAAGTTAATATCTCCCTGCTTGTTAAAAAGAATTTTTACCCTTTTAAGAATTTTATGTGTTTTTAAGGAAAATTGTATGTGGCGTGCTATTTGCTGCAAGTTAGTTGTTGTAGTATTGGTGGACAGCGGGGTTTGTGCCAGCCCTGACTTTCATTTATGCCGCCTTTTCAGCTAAAATCATCTCTCTTAACCGTTTACGCAACATACTTAACTGCTGATCCTCCATGTTTTTCTGAGTTATTGCGCCATCTGCCAACACGCTCTGTGAAAACACTTGTTTAGGATCCAAACCAACAATTTAGCCAACTGTTTGGTAATAACCTAATTTAAGATATTTATTTTAGAGTAGAAAAATTCGTGCCATGTCCACAAGTGATCAGTTAATCCCTCAATTTTTGCAGGAGAAAAATCATGCTTAAACTCATTGATAAAATTCCAATAGAACTTAAACAACTCTACCGCACAAACCAAAGTTCATGAAGTTAACTTCCATTGAAGTGCCATGAAAAAACATTTTTTCATAGAAAACGCCTCTTCACTTTAGAAAAACACTTGCTTTTCCTAGCAAAACGACCCAAACGTTCACGCAAAATACCATAAATTCTCAACAACAATCATCTCCACATCACCCAAAGAAGGCCCACCATAAACAACCTTCTTCTCTTTGCGAACCACCCGCCCATGCTCAAGGATCTTAATTAATTGACCATAATCAACAAACCCTAACGCAAAGCACAAAGGTAAGACATATGTGTAATCATCATCCCATCAATGAACACTTCCAAAGGGCACTGCAACGAAAGTACTTTAAGGGCTTTAGCAAGCTTACGCACCATATAGACATGTCTGTTGTGTCCATTTGCCAGCGGAAAAAGCGGCAAACAAGTATGATTTGCGTTTTATGTGGTGTAGAGGTAGTAGTCGCCGCACTCAGGCTCAGACGTGTCAGCTCGTTTAAGCGTCTTTTCTTTTTTTTAACAAAACTCCAAAGCTCATCGCACTCATATTGCGAAAGACCAAGATTTTTCATCAAATAATCACTTAGCTCTGATGCGTGTTCAGCCATATTTTCTAAGAGGTTGCCTATGGTGTCTCTGTGGTGGTCGGTTAGGGACTGTCTAAAAATAACATGTATGTATTTAGTTTGCGTGTTTTTATTAAAGCATCTATACAGGAATTTGCATATGTAGCTGTGTTTGTTGTGCAAAAAATGGCATGAAAGGTTAAATGTTAACGAAATTTTCGCCGAGAGC
>WRGM01000117.1 GCA_009787175.1 Candidatus Bathycorpusculum fermentans
CACCTTTACAACTTTTGACACCATATAAATACTAACCTGATTAAAAACAACCAACCACTCACACATTAAAATACTTTATGACATGACCCAAACAATCAACCCCCAAATCAGAGTCTATGTTGCCAATCTTGGCAGATATAACGAGGGGAAACTCATGGGCGACTGGCTCAACCTTCCTATATCAAATAGTGAAATCGATGCTTTCCTAAAAACCAAAGTTGGACTAAACAAACAATACGAAGAACTTGCAATACATGACTGTGAATCGGACTTTAATCTCTGCGAATATGAAAACCTCTATGACCTTAACGTATTGGCTGTAAAGCTTGAACAAATGAGTGAAGCCGAAAAAACTTTAGCTGCCGCATATTGCAGTGCAAACGGTCTAAAAGACATTTCCAGTGTCCTAAACGTGTGTGAGCAAATCAATGACCTATCATATGTAGAGTTGGATGCGGACTCTTGGGGAAGTAAAGAAGAAAAACTCGGCTATGCCCTAATAGATAATGACAATTCGGATCTTAAAGCAACTTTGGAGCAATGCAAATTAGGAGACGGTGTGAGTGCATATACGTACTTTGACTTTGAAGCCTATGGCTGTGATGTAGCACTTAACTATGGATACTTTGCTAGCGATGAGCTCTTTATAGTTTCCAACTCGGATATCGATCCTAAACTCTACACAATACAGGAGTTAAAAGAGACATTAAACAATCCCCGCTTAGAGGCGACCTAACAGGCTTTCCTAAAAACAACGACAAATTCCCCTCAAAACCCGTTTGCAAATACGCCATAAAAAATGGTGCGTTGTAAGCGGACTTACTTTCCCCCTCTATATAATAATCTTTTATTATTTTTTTTAACTGTCAATGTTTTTGTAAGCAGACTTACTCTGCGTGTAGACGCACTTTTGAAGGTGGGCTGGCTGTTTTGGAGTAGACTTCGCCTAATTGTTGTGTTGGTTGTAAACGTAGGTTTGTTGTTTGCTGTTTTTTTTGGGTTTTTAAATTTCTGCGTATAGGGGTTGTAATGTTAGTATGTCTGGTATTATAGTTGGTAGTTTCAGTGAGCGGTCTTGTTGTTGTTTTGGTTTGTTAAGTGTGTTTATGGGTGGTGGGTTGTTTGTCTGAGTTAGTGACGACGCTTTGGTTTGAGAATGTTGGTTTTCTTAATGAGCAGATGCTTGATACGCCTGTGGGCAGGTTTTCTATTCGTCAGATGGGCATCTTTTTGATTTTTGGGTTGTTAGCTTGGGTGGCTTCTCTTGCTTTTGGGGATTTGGTGTTAAAAATTGTGGTGGCTGGTGGCATATTTTTTACTGGAGCCGCTCTCTTCACAAGAAAAATTAAAACTGTTGCCCCTGAAGCCCACCTGCTCTATTTTATCAAAAAATTCTTACAGACAACAGCAATAACAAAACAAAAACTCTCCCTTCCAACTAAGGGTAAGCCGTCTATGGAGCAAGTTTCCAAATCTATGCTTCTCTACGCAACCTTGGGCGCACCTGTAAAAGTAGTGGGTGTTCTCAAGGATTTCTCAGGAAAAATTCTATCAGGCAAAAATTTCAAAGTAAACGTAAACAGCACCACCCACTCAAACGGCACAACCGATCAAGAAGGCTACTTTTGCACTTATTTCACACCTGATCACCCCGGACGTTTTCAAATAGACATTCAACCCGAAGACCACCCAGACATCATCCAACAAATAACCATACAAGTCAACCCCCAAAAAACAAACAAAGAAGAAGAGGTAACTCAAAATGCACAAAAAACTATTGCTTAAAGCTAAACTTAACCCACAACCCCAACAGCTCGTTTGCGTCTATGAAGTGTTTCCTGTAAACTATGTCATGCTGCCTAAACAAAAGCGTCAAGAAACCCTTGGTCGCTTCCAACGTCTTCTAAACAGTTTGCCCTGCCAAGCCAAATTAACTGCTGTAAAAACCCAAAAAACCCTTGAAATAACTGAAAGCCAATTCACAACCACCTATTACCGCTTCTATATCCAAACCCCTGAACCCATAGACTGGCTAATAGAACAATGCGGCTTCAAACAACAACCCCTCGTTGAATTGCCAAAACCAAAAACCACCAAAACCTTTCCAAAACACCTCCAACTTGAAAACAACAAACTCCAACGCACCTTTACAGTCTATCAGCTTCCCGGTAAGCTCTTGCCCGGATTTGTTAGTGAACTCTATGGTTTATGTGAAAAAGTGCTAATCGGGGTTAAGCCTCTGCCACCTGAGGTGGCTAGTACGCAGATGGGCAAATACTTACGCTTGCTCAAAAGTATCCTCTTAGCGGATCAATCCAAAGGGCGACTGCCTAAAGAGGAAATCAAGCTCAAACATGACATGGCCCAAGCCACCTACCAAGGCCTAATAACGGGTGGCACAAGGCTGTTTGAGTTAAAAGTTAACCTCACCCTTGAGGCAGATAACCTTGAAGAGCTTAAAGTAAAAACTAAAAAACTTCGTGATACTCTGCAATCCCGATTCATACGCCTTGACTGCCCAACATATTTCCAACAAGAACTCGCCAACGGTGCCATAGGCAAAAAACTGGTTGTTGACACCACCACGGCTAGCACGTTTTTTCCTTTTGTTTCGGCTGATTTAATTGAGAGTCCTGGTGGAATGTTTTTGGGTATAAATCAGTTGACAGGTGCGCCAGTGGTGTTTGACCCACACTTGCGCAGGAACCAAAACATAATCGTCATGGGCAAAAGTGGCAGCGGGAAAAGCTTCACCTCCAAAATCCTCTTAACTCGCCTGCTCCAAAAGTATCCTAACCTAGCCTATTACATAGTTGATCCTGAGAACGAGTACGGAAACGTTGGAAGGCTCTCGGGTGCAGATGTGTTAGATGTTACCACGGAGAAAAACTTGGGCTTAGATCCTGTTCGAATTTTTAGTGACAATAACGACACTGCCACAGGCATACTTGCAGATCTGGCAGGCGTGGAGAGTAATCGAAACTACCAAGAACTACGCAGCCTCGTAAGCGCAAGTGAGGATCTTTTGGAAGTTTATCAAAATAGTCCACCTAATCTAAAAGACAAGCTTGAGACCTTCATCACAGGCCCCGACAGTTTCCTAACAATGGGTCAACCCCAAACGTTCTCACATCGCATGGTTTTTAATCTAAAGTGCGCTACATCGTCAGCTTGCCATGACGCAGAGGCGCAGTCTCACTTTCCAAGCCGCAAACGTCCTTGTCTTTAGCAAGATCTGGCAGATGATCGATAACACCAAATTCCTACCCCTACACATCCCCAAAGTAGTGCTAATAGATGAACTCTGGCTCTACACTTCCCTGCCTGCCTCTGCAAGCTTTCTTGAAGGAGTATCAAGACGAGGCAGAAAAAGAAACGTCCTCCTTCTACTAAACTCCCAACGCCTAGCAGATATTTTGGAAAATCAAGCAGGTAAAGCCGTCATTGAAAACTGTGCCACAAAAATAATGCTACGACAAGACGAATCCGCCATAAAACAGGCAGGACAAACAATTGGCCTATCAGTTGCAGAAATGGAGACGTTGTTGGAGTTAAATCAAGGTCAAGGCTTAATCACCGCAGGCGACATACATCTGCCAATCGACTTTATAGCAACACAACAAGAGTACAACATATTTACAACTAAACCAACGGAGAGGAGCCCGCCAACTTGAAGCTGTCCTCTGAATGTTTACATTTTTGGAGTAAGAAAGCTACGACTTTCCCTCCAACTATTGCCCTATTGTGCCAAAAGGAGGTTTTTGCGTGACTCCCAACTGTACTGTTATTTTGGGTGATGCTTTGGAGGTGTTGCGCAGTTTTAAAGACGATACGTTTGGTGCCGTAATTACTGATCCACCCTACGCTAGTGGCGGTTTATATGCCAAAGAAAGACAGGCACCTACATCGGTGAAATATACTTCAAAGAAAGCAAAAAATCCCCTACCCAACTTTGAGGGGGATAACAAAGACCAGTTAAGTTGGTTGTTATGGAGTACTGCTTGGTTAAGGGAGGCTAAACGGGTCTGCAAAAAAGGTGCGCCTATTTGTGTGTTCATAGATTTTTGGCAGCTGGATACTCTGAAGTGGGCTATGCAGTGGGCGGATTGGCTTGTGAAGGGGGTGGTGGTTTGGGATAAAACTGAGATGGTGCGCCCGCAACTGGGGCGGTTTCGCAGCCAATGCGAATTCATCTTGTGGGGCAGCAAAGGAGCCATGAGTTTAAGCCGAAAGATTCCAGTGCTAAAAGGCTGTTACCGTTATCCCACTTTGAACAAAGACAAATTACACCAAACCCAGAAGCCTCTGGAGTTAATGCGTGATATTGTAAAAATTTGTGAGCCAGACCAAACTATCTTAGATCCCTTTGCAGGTTCAGGAACAACTTTGGTAGCCGCCAAACAGGAAGGGTATAGTGCAGTTGGAATTGAGGTAACCAAAGAATATGTCGCTGTTGCTCAAAAGCAGTTAGATGCCATAAACAGTCAAACCCTACTGCCAACAACAGATTGGAGGCTACCGTGTGACTGGTCTTCGGGTGTGTGAGCTCTTTGCAGGTATCGGGGGTTTTCGACTTGGGCTTGAAAAAGCCTCAGATCAGTTTCAAACAGTGTTTGCTAACGAGTTGGATAAGTGGGCCGCTTCAATCTACCGCCACCACTGGTCCGATGATTCCTTGTGTGAAGGAGACATCCGAAACGTCCAAGCCCAAGACCTTCACGACTTTGACATCTTGTGTGGAGGGTTTCCCTGTCAACCCTTTTCGACTGCTGGCAAGCGATCAGAATTCCGAGACCCACGTGGCACGCTCATTTATGAAATTATACGCATTGCAAAAGAAAAACAACCCCCGATGCTTCTTCTCGAAAACGTCCCTGGCTTGCTCAGTATTCAGCAGGGAAAAACGTTCCAAACGATCCTTGAGGCATTGGGGGAGTTGGGGTATATTTGTGAGTGGAAGGTTTTTAACAGCAAATTTTTCGGAGTGCCTCAATCCCGCCGCCGAGTGTTCATTGTCGCATATCTTGCTACCCTCAAATATGGTGGAGGAACGTTTTTTCCTATCGGAGACAGCAACGCAGTGGGTGTTAAATCGTGTCAAGGGCAAGTTTGCGGTACACTTACTGCAGGCTATGGAAACAGGCATGAAGGCGACACTTACTTGATTGTTGATTATCAGTTTGGAAAAACACGCCTATACGCTGACACATCGCCCACCTTGACCGCACGTATGGGTACTGCTGGGGCAAGGGAACCATGTTAACGACTTATACGGCAGATAAGCGGCTTAGAAAACTAACCCCTCTAGAATGTGAACGACTGCAAAGCTTCCCAGACAACTGGACAAAATACGGCCTAACCGCTACAGGGGAGCAAATTGAAATCAGCAACACACAGCAATACAAAACTGTGGGCAACGCCGTTACCACAAATGTCATAACTGAAATTGGCAAATTAATTCTTACCTTCTTTAAAGATTTACCCATACCGGACTTAGCTTCTCAAAAGAACATGGAAGAGCATCTTTAGGCGACTGATTTTTTGGTTGATTCTTTGGATCTTAAGCGGGAGCATACACCTGTTGTAACACCTGTTACAACTGTTACTGGTCCTCAGAGTCGAAATTTGGGATATTCAGTAGAAGATAGGATTTGTCATGTTATTGATGCCTCAGAAATTGAGTTGAAACCCTCTGAGATTGCGCGTAAAATCCATGCGCCACATAAACCTACGGCTGGACAATACACCTCAGTACGTGTTATTTGCGCTCGGCTACTTCAAAGGGGTTTGGTAATTCAACCCTACCCCGGAACGTATTGCAGTAAAATCACGTACGGTGTGCGGTTTGTACCATTAATGCTACACAACGTTAGGCTGCATAGTAATTTGTGTGTGGATGTAAAGTCTGATGTTATTGTTGAGGTGGTGGGCGGGGTGTCAGTGAGGGCGATTTTTGGAAGTGAACGCAAAAAGGTTAGTGGTGTGATTAGTTGTGATGCGGGGATGAGCTGCGATGCCTGTTTATTTGCTGTTAATCGTTGGTTTGAGCTTGTTGAGGGCAAGCTTGGTTTTTGTCTAAATGATTTGGTGGTTACTACGTGGGAGCTTAACAAGGATCATGCTGGGGTTCGTATTGATGGGATTCAGTGTGTCACTAAGCGTGATCTTTATGGTATGATTGAGCGCACCTATCAAAAGGAGGAGGGTTTAGTGCGTAAGGAGTGGAAGGTTTCTACGCCTATGTCTTTGAACAAGTTTGAGGAAGCAGTCTCTAAGGGGTTGGCGGGGATGGAGAAAGCACAGGATATCAAAGATTTGAAGGCTGAGGTTCGGGGTGTGTGGGAGGCTTTAAAATACAATAATAGTCGCATGTTGGAGTTGGGGCGGTTTGTTGAGGCTGTTTCTAAGAGTCAAATAAGTATGGTTGAGCGGATTGTGGATTTAGCGAAGGGCCTAATTACGTTAAGTAATTCTGTTAGCAAGTTGGTTGAGGTTTTAGCTGGAAACCAAACTACTCTTGATAAATCCAAAGTTTCAAAACCTAAGGGTGAGGTTGACGGTTTTGAGTATGTACGATAAGTAAAAGAAAAAGGCAAGAAAGAAATAACAAGAAAAACAATAACTAAATTATGAAGGTGTATCTTTATGGTTATTAAGGCAATTAGAGACAGAAAGTCTATTCGCAACTATGTATCCAAAGCAATTGTGTCTGAGGGGCAAATTAAAGAGCTTTTAGAAGCGGCAATGTTGGCACCCTCAGCCTGCAATAGCCGTCCGTGGGAGTTTATTGTGGTGCAAAATCGAGAAAAACTTGAGGAAATCACCAAAATTCATCCCTATACACAAATGCTCACAACAGCGAGCTGCGCGATACTTGTGTGTGCGGATTTGAATCTGCAAAGCGGTGTATCAGAAGGGTTTTTTCCGCAGGATTGTGGGGCTGCAACACAAAACATACTCTTACAAGCAACTGAATTAGGTTTGGGCACTTGCTGGTGCGGCATATATCCAAAAGAAGACAAAGTGAGGGCATTTCGCAATTTGTTTGACTTACCCGATAATGTTGTTCCGTTTTGTGTTATTGCTGTGGGTGTTCCTGATGAGGAAATGGGTAGCCGTGGGTTTTATGAAGAAGGCAAAGTTAGATGGGTAAAATAACCGTGATAGCAAAAAATTAAACCGTTAACTTTGCATTTTGTTTGGCTCGTTTTGCGAGTTAAACGACCTAATATTTCCAAAAAAAGGAAAAGTGCCAACACTGTCAGCACTTTTAAGGGATAAAATAACTATTGATAAACAACCATAACAAGTCTATATGATGCTCCAACAACCCTTGAAAACGACAGCCTTTATTTTCACTGCACTATCCTGTTAAAGCAAAGCCCTTAATTATTGAGCATACCAATAAAATAAGGCTACCACGCACAATTATTAGCTAATCAGCTAATTTACCTTTTTTAGAGCTTACCTTAGAATAGCAAGGTTGTTAAAGCGACTTTTGTTTCCGCAAGCATAACTTCTATAGACGGTAACGGTTCAGAACTTAATCTAGTAAGACCTACCTCCAAATGCGGCACAAGAAGCTCAACTAAATCTTTGGGAAACAGTTGCTCAACACCAACAAACCCAACATTTTTTGCCTCACACTTCCGTAGAAACATTTCTCTAACTTTAACGTAGTCACACTGCCTAGTTTTCAAAAGCTGCCAAACATCATAATAATCCTTAATTTTACCCCGCTCAACTAACGCCCGTATTTTCTCTGCCAAAATAGTCTCAAGACTATACACCTTCACCAAATACGAAGGGTAATCAAACATTTGTGGAACCTCCTGCGTAATAACGTCTCCTAGAAATTTTTCTGTGGTAATTTCAATTTTAACAGTGTTTTTACAAACTGGTCCATTATACTGAAAGCGACTCTGAAGATAGGTTGAGCTTAAAAAAGGAGGCTTACTAAGAACTACAGAGATATCGCTCTCTTTAGCTATAATATTTGGAACATCATTGGCTAGAATTGGCGCAAGGTCTTCTAAGGTGTTTTTTCCAAGTAGGGTGAAATCTAGGTCTTCGGAGAGTCGCCATTGTCTGGGAAAATAAACTTTGGAAAGTGCTGTGCCCCCTTTGAAGGCTAAACAGTTCGAAAGCCTACTGCTCGAACAGATGCCATAGAGTAACCAGCCTAAGACGTAGTCTTTCTCCACTAGGTCAAGGGGTAGTTTCTTTTCGCGGGCTGTTTTTCGTAGTTCTTGGGGTGTTATCATGTTATCCACTTTGAAGGGTCAATTGTTACATTTATAACTAGTTTCCATTTTTCTACTATGGTGCCTCTTTTTTTGAGGGAACAATCAAGCAAGGAATAACCTGATGAAAGGGGCAGCTTTGAGAGTGTCTCGAATACTTTTTCAATACCTAGTATTTCTGAGAGGTAGCCTAGTCGTTTTAGGACGGTTTTGTTTCTGATTTTTTGGGCAAAGTTTACCAGTTTGGTTTGGTCTATGTCGTTTTTGGCGAAGTATAAGGCTTTGGCTGCTTCTTCTATGCCGCCGCAGTGTTCGGGGTGGTCTAGGCAGTCGATTAGGGTTTTTTCTTTTGTGGATATGGTTATTTTTTTGTTTTCAATTGTTGTTTGTTCTGTTGCAAATATTTTGTGTGGGGGGATGGTGACGAATCGTATTTTGGTGTTGAGTATGGTTTTGGAGCTGCGGGGTTTGGTTGTTGCTATATAGGTTGTGTTGGGGGTTTGGTCTGTGAGGCCGTGGTAGTTTAGGGCGCTTGCGTAGGCGATGTAGTAGGGTTCAACAAGTACGGAGGCTAAGATAAAGCTGTGTAGGGTATAGTTGTCTGTGCCGTTTATGCCTGCGTTTAGGGGTGCTATTAGGTAGGTACCGTTTTTTATTTTTTGGATCCATTTTTTGCGTACTAGCCAGTCGAGTAGGTTTTTTGGGTTGTTGGTGTATTCTTTTAGGTCGTTGGTTGTAAAGATTGTTTTGCCTTTGTAGCTTAGGCTAGATAATACGTTAGCCTCTCGTTCTGACAACGTACGGCTATATGATGTAATCAATTTTCGTGCACACACTCGAATATCATGAAAATATTATAGTTTAAGATGCTTATAAAGTTAAACCTAACAACAACTTTAAAGATTCAAGGTTCAAACTTATCAACATGAACCTACTGAAGCGGTTAACACAAAATAACGTAAAAACTACACGTATCCGCTATACCGGGATTGTGTGATAAACTTTAAATTTCAATAACAGTTGCATATTAAATTTTGTGCGATTTGTTGAAGCTGTTTCTAAGAATCAGCTAAGTTTAGTTGATCGTGTTGTGGATTTGGAGAAAGGGCTAGTTATGTTAAGCAGTTCTGTTGGCGAGAGTTTTCACCGATAGGGAGATAAAGGTGATTGTGATAACCTTGTAACTAAGGTTACAGTTATGGTGATATGCAAAAAGTGTTTG
>WRGM01000118.1 GCA_009787175.1 Candidatus Bathycorpusculum fermentans
AAGAGCTGTTTATCTGAAAAAGTAGTAAAAATGATGTGTGTACACGGAAAACAACACTACAAACGCCAAGTTTTATGCTTAATTTTGGGTCAACAGTACATATTCATTACAATAACATTATTTAGTTAATACCCTCCCAATTTTTTGTACATGAGGACTTTGACTAAAGCGTTGACTACAAATGAAAAGAATACCAAAGCTAAGTATCGTTAATGTTTCAGTTATAGGTCTGTAGATCTGTTTGGTATTCCAATAGTGACAAGTATCGTGCATATGATTAAGCTTGCAATTATTAGGAATTGTATCAGTTAAGTATTTATTTTTAAATTACCTATCACATTGTTGGTGTTTTATTATGGATAACAAAAAAGAAGTTTTACAAAAAAATGTAGAAACTGTTTCTCATGGATTAGAACAAGCTGCTATAACAATGGGTGATACATTAATCACTATTATGGATAAGCTTGCTGGAAAAAAATCTGACATAAAACTTAGCTTTGAGGATTTAACAATAGAGGCAGGTCCAATTAAAGCAAAACTTAATGGCGCTATAATTCTAGATGTAATCTACTCGTCAGATGTAGAATCAGCCCCCTAACTTTTCCTGCTTTGAGGAAAACGCATTGCTATTAACTACTTTTTTAGCTGAAAGCATCAAGTCAGGTAAGATAACGGTAAATCAGAATAATATCGAAGCTTTAGAAATTACTGCGCAAGATAAAAAAATTGATGTCAACGCTAAAGATAAAGAGTTCATAAAAGAGATAATAATTAATAGTGTTCGTAAAGACGATGACACAGCGCAGAAGGGTGTAATTGGTACAATTGAACGCGGCGTTGCTGGTTTACGAACAGTACGAAATGTGCAACCTATGATTAAAGAGATCGCAGATGACCTACAGCGAGAAGGTCTAACTGTAACTATATCCTTTAAAGGCGATACAGTAATAACAATGGGCTCTGAGGCTAGCTCAAAATTTACCCGCTTACTATTAGGCACAAAAAGCGTAGAAATTAACAGTATAAGAAAAATAGTCGAACTAGGTCTCTAAGCTAAAACTTAACATTTTTCAGTTGACGTAATCTATTATTAGTTGAAAAGATTTTCTGATACTGTTGTTCAAGTACTGTAGTTGCCTTTGCCATTATGATAATTAAAAATAGGTAAGAGGTGTGTGTGATCCTCTATTTTTGCTTAGCTTTGATAGCCGCTAGTTTGCCGCCTGCTTTAATTTGTTCCTTTTCTTGGTTGCTTAAGTTCAAGTTTACTTTGATTTCTACGTTCTTAGTTTTATTTTTCAGTATCAGTGTCTCTGCTAGCTCATTTGTATCTAACTCTAACAGATCTCCCTGATCTATATTGTTATAATCTTGCTTAACGGCAAAGGTTAAAGGTAGTATCCCAAAGTTGATCAAGTTAGCTATGTGTATACGTGCAAAAGTTTTTGCGATAACTGCCTTTACTCCAATATACTTTGGTGCTAACGCTGCATGCTCACGTGAGGAACCCTGCCCATAGTTTTCTGCACCTACAATAAAGCCGCCATGTTTTTGTATTGCACGTTGGTAAAAGTTCGCATCTACACGGCAAAAGATGTATTTGCTGATTTCTGGAATGTTACTGCGAAGTGACATTATCTCTGTTCCACCTGGCAAAATATCATCAGTTGTTATATTATCACCAACTTTAAGCAGAACCTCCCCACTTAACTGCGGCGGAGTAGGTTGAAACTGAGGTAAAGGCGCAATATTAGGTCCCATGAGTACCTTAGCGTTTGAATTTATAACTGCAGGAATAAACATGGCATCACTTAACACAAATTTTTCAGGTATCCCTATTTCCGGGTACATCCCAAGCTTACGTGGATCTGTAATCTTACCTGTTATCGCTGCTGCCACAGCGGTTTCTGGACTTACAAGGTAAACGTTGGCATCCTGTGTTCCGCTTCTTCCTTTAAAGTTACGGTTAAATGTGCGAAGAGATACTGCACCAGTATTTGGAGCTTGACCAATGCCTATGCATGGACCACAAGAGTTTTCTAAAATTCTTGCGCCAGATTGAATTAACGATTCAAGTTCCCCTGTAACTGCTAGGTTTTCCATTACTTGTCGTGAGCCTGCTGAAATTGTTAAGCTAAGATTTTCATGAACTTTTTTGCCTTTTAGCAAAGCTGATACAATTTTTAAATCTCTAAGAGATGAGTTAGTGCAACTACCTATGCAGACTTGGTCAACAGGTGTTCCTTCTAACTCGTTAACGGGTTTTACGTTGTCTGGACTGTGGGGCATAGCTAGAAGGGGCTCAACTTTTGCTAAGTCAATATCTAAAACTTCGCTATACTGTTGAGTACCCTCGTCTGTTTCTATTCTCGTCCATTGATTTTCTCGTCCTTGACTGGCTAGGAATTGTTTTGTGTTTTCGTCTGAGGGAAAAATGGATGTAGTTGCACCTGTTTCCGTTCCCATATTTGTTATTGTACCGCGTTCAGGAACACTTAATGTTTTAACACCGGGTCCAAAGTACTCAAGAACATTATTCACTCCGCCTTTAACGGTTAATTTTCTTAAAACTTCCAATATTACATCTTTTGCTGAGACAAACGGTGAAAGTTTACCTGTTAATTTTATGCCATAAACATTTGGCATTTCAAGATAGAACGGTTCACCTGCCATTGCCGCTGCAACATCAAGTCCCCCTGCTCCAATAGCTATCATTCCCATACCGCCTGCTGTTGGGGTGTGGCTATCACTGCCAAGTAATGTTACACCTGGTTGAGCAAAGCGTTCAAGATAAAGTTGATGACAAATGCCATTGCCGGGTCTGCTAAAGACTATGCCATATTTAGCAGCAACACTCTGCAAGTACCTATGGTCATCAGCATTGCGGAAATCATTTTGAAGCATGTTATGGTCAACAAAGCTTAGACTAAGTAACGTTTTTACCTGAGAAATGCCTATCGCTTCAAATTCAAGATAAGCCATTGTGCCTGTTGAATCTTGAGTTAATGTGTGATCAATTTTTAACCCAATCTCTTCGCCCGGAGTCATTTTTCCCTCGGATAGATGTTTTTCAAATATTTTCTCTGTTGCACTTTTCATAGTTTTTCCTTCTAACTGTAACTGTAAATGTTATTTCATGATTTTTCAGAAATTTAAGCCTCACGTAAAATAAAAAGTGTTTAATGGGTGAAAGTCTATTAAGAATAGTTGAGTGTTCACTTTGCAGTTTAAATTTAAAATTCAGGAAGTTGCGAAGGCTAATAATTCACGGTTAATTTTAGCTTTAGATTTTCCTTTTCAAAATCCAGTTAGTGGTCAAGAATTAATTTCTAAAGCTGATGCTATTTTAGAGCAGGTTTATCCGTATATTTGTGCGGTTAAAATTAATAATCATCTTGTTTTGCCTCTTGGCTTGTTTGATGGTGTAAAAGCTTTTGTGGAGAAAATTCATGCTAAAGAGCTTTTGGCGATAATGGATGCGAAGGTTAATGATATTGGTAATACTAATCAGGTTATAGCTGATTATTTCTATGCTGCAGGGTTTGATGCTATTATTGCTAATCCTTTCATTGGTTGGGAGGATGGTTTAAAACCGCTTTTTGAGACTTCTCGTAGACAAGGTAAAGGTGTCATTTTACTTACCTATATGAGTCATAAAGGTGCCGCTGAAGGTTATGGTCAAATGGTTATTGATCCCACTACTGGCTTGTCTGTACCTCAGTATATGATGTTTGCGCGGAAAAATGTTGTCTATGAAGCGGATGGTGCTGTAGTTGGAGCTACTGTTCCTGAAAAAATAAGTGAAATACATAAAATCTTAGGTGAGAAAGTGCCTATTTATTCTCCCGGTGTTGGTGCTCAAGGGGGAAGCGCAGAGGCGGCAATTAAGGCTGGTACAGCCTATTTAATTGTTGGGCGTGAAATTGTTTCAGCTGAAAACCCTGCGGAAGTTGCACGTAAACTTTGGAATTTAATTAAAAATGTTTAAAGCGGTCATGTATGTCCGCGTTTATTTTCCTCTAGCTTTTTACTTCCCCATAACTCTTGCTTTACCATATCCCGTACAGCATTGCGTATGGCAGCGCTTCTATTTTGATACATTTTCATTCTAACCAGTTCATCTAAAGCTTCGAGATGAGCTTCTGGTAATAGAACCGTTACGAGCTTCATACCTTTTTTCGCTTTCTCTTCCTTCTTAATTTTCATACGTACCTTCCCCTGCAAACTATTATATTATGCTTATAACATGCGCTACATATAAAATTTGGTCTAACCTCCAACACTAAAACAATAAAACACTGCATGCAACAACCAGTTGCTACTTAATTTAGCCTAAACCTAAACATGTATTGGCAGCGCAAAAATATGATCTACCCTTTTATCCTAAAAGTTACCAATCTAAAAACCTCTACTCACCTGATATACATGGAAATAATAATGCGTTTTTGTAAGCGCCTATTTTTTTTGTTTAACTTTTGGGTACTGTGCGTAGTAGTCTTGAGGCTTTAAGACGATGCTTCGCACACGTTGTACTCGTTTATTGGTGTTTACTTTTTTCTGAAGTAAAAGTACATCCATGGGTCTACTGAATTTTTCAATTTTCCCGTTATCTCTTTTTCGCTCTAATTTTATACAATCATCAACTTGACAAATTAGAACGCAGGCTCCACAGTACACGCATAAATCTTCTATAATTTCAATTTTGCCGCTTCCCCAATACAGAGCATTTGTCGGACAAGCTTTGATACATGCCTTACATTGCACACCAATACACGTGTAACTGTTAATGCTAATTGTGCCTTCTTGGAAAATGTCTTTTACACCAGTTGACGCTAAAAGAGCCTCACGGTTCTTTTTCTTCTCAGAATCTGCATCAACATCTGGTAATAACTCGCTATCACTATTGTATTCTTTATTCTGAGGCATTATCAAACATCATCGTTATTGTGATAATTAAAAATGTATAACGCTATCTGTTAATTATATTTATTCTCAATGAAATCTAAAAACACACCAAGTATGTAGTTGTTAATGTTTAACCTTTCAGGCTTTGAAATTGTTGTTTCAAAATAACGTTTTTTATGAGCCTTAGATAACTTTTGATAAAACGCTTCTTTGTTTTGCGTGTTTCGCATATAGGAAAATTTGGGTTTTATATTGTCTGTTTGTTGTACCATTGGGCGAATTTGTTAGCGGCTTTGGCTCTGTGTGAGAGGCTGTTTTTTTCTTGTAATGTCATTTCTGCAAATGTTTTCTCGCTTTGAGTCGGCTGGAAGATTGGGTCGAATCCAAAACCTGTGTTGTTGTTTTTGCGTTCTGTAAGTGTTATTTCTCCCTCTATTTTGTCTTCAAAGAGTTGTGGTCCTGTTTTTTGGTTATAGTATGCTATGGTTGCGTGGAATGTTGCTTTGCGGTTTTGTGTGTTTTCCATTAGTTTTAATATGCCTTTATTTTTGATTGTTTTGTAAGCATAGGCTGAGTATGGTCCTGGGAAGCCTTCAAGTGCGTCTATAAATAGACCTGCGTCTTCTACAATTAGCGGCAGGTGGCATCTGTTGTATGCTTCTTTTGCACTGTTTTCTGCTATTTCACTTGTGTGGTCGCTTTGAATTTCTTTTTCCTTCATGCGTAACATGCCCACGGCTATGCCCATGGGGTTTAATATGCTGCGTACTTCTTCGAATTTGTGAAAATTACCTGTCACAAATAGAATAATCTTGTTTCTAACTTGAAAATCCACGTCATCATTATCGTAATGTTCATAGGTGTTTTTTGCGTTCTTCAATATAGCGTCCTCTTTTTTCTATTTCTCTGGTTTTCTCGTAAACTTTTTCTGTAAATTTATCCCCTAATACTAAACGGTAGCCTTTGAGTATGTCATTAAAGCTTGTTTCCCAGAAAGTAAAATGTGTGCTCTGTAGGGCTCTTTTTAGCAGGTGTAAATCAACTCCTTTAGCTTCTAGCTCTGTATTTTTTTCTCCTAAGCCAAAGTCTACAAGAAAAATTGTTCCCTGCTCATTTAATATCATATTTGATGTTGTCAAGTCTCCGTGTATTAAATTTTCTTTATGAAGTTTGCCTATTAACTCGCCGATTTGTAAACAAATTTTTTCGCGTTCAATTTTTTGGGCTTTATTTATATACTGTTTTACCTGAACACCCTGTATATACTCCATTATAATTGATGACTCTGGCATATTTACCATGTAAATTAGCGGTGTTGTAACCCCGGAAATTTTAGTTTGATGTAACAGCTGCGCCTCATGTGATGTGCGATGACTGCGAATTTGCATATCAAGGGCTTCGGGTCGATATTTTTTTTGTTTTCTTATTTTGATTACAGCTGGTCTTCCATGCCAGTTGGTAAGATAAAGATTTGCCTCTGCACCTTTTTTTAGTAAAACAGTTTGTTGATCTAATTTATCCATGGTACATCTGCTCTATCTACGCGCCAGCGTAATTTCACATAACTCTCATCTATAGGTGTAACTATGCCCTGGCTATAAGCTAAAAAGCCTGTCCAAGCTATCATGGCCCCGTTATCTGTAGCAAATTTTTTAGGAACAACATTAAACTTTGCGCCATGCTCCTCTGATACTATTCTGAGCATTTCTTGCAAACGATTATTAGCTGCTACACCGCCAGTTAACAAGACTTCCTTTTTTTCAGTATGCGCCAATGCCCGCTCAGTAACTTCCGTAACCATAGCAAAAGCGTGTTCCTGCAGACTATAACATACATCCTCAAGACTATGGTTGCCTTTTTGGAGTTGTGTAACTGCCGATGTTACAAGTCCACTTAATGATAAATCCATACCTTTTACCACATATGGTAATCTAATAAGAGTCTTACCTCTAAGCGCTTGCTGCTCTATTGCCGCACCAAGAGGTAAACCTCTCTGACTTTTCAAGCCTGCTTGTCTTCCAAAAACGTCAAGACAATTACCTAACGCAATATCTAATGTTTCACCAAAAACCCTATAACGCCCAGATTCAAACGCTGTAACCATAGTATTACCGCCTGAGGCATAAAGCGTAACAGGATCCGTTACGCCTGTTTCTAGTTTTCCAATTTCAATATGTGCAATGGAATGATTCACACCAACCAGTGGAATCTGCAAATATGCCGCTAACGTGCGAGCCACAGTTGCTCCTGTACGCAGACAAGGACCCAAACCAGGTCCCATAGAAAAAGCAATAGCTGTTAAATCTTTAGGCTTTATCTTTGCAGTAGTTAATGCTTGTAAAAGAGTTTTGTTTGCCACTTCAGCATGATGCCGCGCAGCTTCCCTTGGATGAATCCCGCCTTCCACTGGTATGTAACTCTCTACAGCATTTGCCAGAATTTCACCATTAGACCTAGCTATACCTACACCAAAATCGTCTGCTGTAGACTCTATACCTAAACAGTACATATCATCTGATAGCACTATTTTCTGCGCATTAATCATGTTAATCAAGGTTCAAAGAGAGATACATATTTTTATCTGATACAAGCACTTTATTACATTATCTGGAACTGATATTTCATGCCTAAACGCAATGACCTTGAACAAAAAGCGCTTCATTATGTAATAAACACAGGTTATCAGGGTGTACTTCAATCAGACTTATGGCGCGAACTAAGCGCAAGCAGCCGTGAAGGCTCACGTGTTTCAATAAAGCTAGAAGAAAAAGGCCTAATACGCAGAGAAAAAGAACTACAAGACGGCAGATGGACATATAGACTCTACCCAAAAAGACTTCCAAAATCTATTGCAACTATAGCAGACTGTCCCTGCCTACTATGCCCAGATAATGCAAAATGTGACCCAACAACAACAGTTTCTCCTAAAAACTGCCAAAAACTAACCGACTGGATATTAGGTTTAGACAACCAACAAGTTCAAAATGAACCAGATTTTTCAAACGAGATAAGTACATCCGAGGATGATTCCATTGCCAAAGGCTTGGATACGTGAAAGAAAAAACGAACATTACTACAAAAAAGCTAAAGCTGAAAACTATCGAAGTCGCGCCACATACAAACTGGTACAAGTTAACGAAAAATACGGCTTTATTAAATTACACAGTGTTGTTGTAGATTTAGGTGCTGCACCAGGAGGATGGGTTCAAGCTGCTCGAAAAATGGTTGGAAGACACGGCTTTATTTTAGGTGTAGATCTTAAACCCATTGAGCCTTTCCCTCAGGCTTATGTACGAACAATTATCGGTGATTTAACGGATCCTGATATTGCACAGCAGATTCTGTCATTTTTACCTCGTAGACCTGACACAGTAATGTCTGATGCTGCCCCAAACGTTACCGGTGTTTGGGAAGTTGACCATGCATTACAAATTGACTTAGCCTCTAAAGCATTAGATGTTACACTGCAAATTCTACGTCCTAATGGTAACTTTTTTGTAAAACTTTTCCAAGGCGACTTAATGGATGAATTTGTACAAACTGTTAAAGGCCATTTCGACGAAGTTAAATTCGTTAAGCCAGATGCTAGTCGAGCAAAAAGCTCTGAAATGTACCTTCTAGCTTTAGGTCTAAAAACTATATCTGAATAATTTCTCTCCTTTTCACTGCTCTCTTATGTTAGTATATTCTCGTTTTGTTTGTTGTTGTAGGTCGTATGGTGATTAAATTGGCAAAACATTTAATTTATGGGATTTATCTCTATAAATTTGTGATATTAACTCTTGAGCGCTATACTGTCGTTTTGGAAGAATGCCTCGTCTAAACAGAAAAGGCTTTACTCATATGTTTTTGTTCTTGTCTTGGCTATTGTGATAACTTTTGCTGGAACTTTATGGCCTCTAGACTCTGAAACGGCAAATTATCTCGCTGATGAAGTTGAAAAAACGATGATTGAAAATGACAGTTTCTCTTCTCTAACCGTTGCAATTTTTACTAACAACTTTAAAATTTGTTTACTCATGTTTATACCCGTAGGTGGTATCCTGTACGGCGCGTTTGCTCTATTTTCTACAGGTGTAGCCATAAATGCGCTTTCTATAGTACAAGGAGTACCATCAAGCCTTATGCTGCTCACACTTATGATTGGACCTATATTTTGGATTGAATTTATAGCATACGCTATGGGCATGACTGAGAGTGCTTGGCTATTTCGACGATTAATTCAAGGTCGCTGGAGAGAACTAAAACGTGCAGCACTACTTATCGGTATAACTGCAGGTTTACTTGCAATAGGTGCCATTGTAGAAGCTTGGCTAATACTGATATAACGATATAGCCAAATTTTTGTCCAATAACTGTGATAGACGCAGGTAACTATATTGCTAATATCAGAAAATACTACGTCAGTGTTATCCTTGTTGCGATAGACAGCTGTTTTGTTGGGACATTGTGTAAATGTTACCTGTATGAGGTAGTGTGTATTTTATCCCTAACTTCCTGATTTAAGTAATGGGTTTTAGTTTTGGGCTTGTTTTTTGCGGTAGTGACCTGTTACTTATGATAAGTAATATGTGTGTAAGTTCTAAACGTCCAAATATTGCCTCAATTATAAAAATAACAAATAAACAAGGTTTATAG
>WRGM01000119.1 GCA_009787175.1 Candidatus Bathycorpusculum fermentans
AGTTTGTATATTTTCATACTTCACTGTAAACACGTAGCTACAAAGAAAACAAAACCTATTATAAAGAGTTTTGCAAGAAGTCTAATGAAGAATTCAAACAAATTAAAGCCTACAAAAAAACAGGAGCAAAACCAACAAGATATGACCTAATCAGCATAGAACATTAACAAACAACGTTTACCATATGAAACTTATGTGCTAATTGATTTTTCTTTGCTACTCTCAGTGGGTTCAAGTAGTTGAGCTACAAGTTTTTGCCGCGCCTTTTGAGCTAACGTTTCCGCTGTAACATACTGCAATGCACCCCTTGGACACCATTGCACACATTGAGGCTCACCTGTACTATCAGTATCAGTACAGCTATTACAGACATAAGCCACTTTTCTCTCAAGATGCAAATTTAAAGCCCCAAAGGAACAAGCACCAATACACCAGCCGCAACCGGTGCAAGCGTGTTCATTAACACGGATAATTCCAGTACTTTCCTCCTGCGATAACGCATTTTTTGGACAAGACGCAACACAGAGAGGATCCACACATTTCCTACAAGAAACAGCTACACTAGTCAACAAACCCATACGAGTAACACGAATACGAGACTTGTCAGGATTAAAAGTTTTCTCATTAACCATACTACAAACGTATTCACAGAGACCACAGCCACTGCATTTTTCTAGATTTGAAACAACAAATTTTCGATCTTGCTGACGATCTACCATATTATTCCTCCCGGTTTTGAGCAGCTTTTATAGCATTTTCAGAAATATATGCCAAATGACCTAAACCGACTTGTTTTAAGCAGTCCACTGTTGGAATGCCATCAGCAGTCCAGTTACATGCTGCATAATAATAGTCAATACCTAACTGCAGCTCATCATCGGTTATAACCATACCTTTTTCGGGTACTTCATCAGGAATTGGACAATTCTTAATTTTATAGGGCAAATCATCATAATCGCGTGTGCCCTTACCTTCTAATATGTTAAATAAGCGCACCAGAGTTTCTATCCGTTTGCCAACCTGCTTCAACTCTTCTGCAGTAATTGGATTACCCATTGCAAACAAGTAGTAATCTGCCAAGTCTTTCCAAGTATATGCATGAGGATGTAGTTTACAAATTAGTAAAGAGTCTAAAACGTTATAACGCAGACTTTCCTCAACAAGCTTATAACCTATTATATCACTTTCAATTTTATAACGATCAACTTTACCTGCAATATCTAATAATTCTGCTCCGTTACGCATGGTAGCATCACCGCTAAATGCGATAGAGAAACCTAACGCGGTATTCTTTAACGCACGTAAATCATAACCGGGTAACTCTAAACATTTAACATGACAAGCATACTTAGCAGCTTCACCACCTATAGACTCTGCAGCTTTTACTACACCTTCAGATAGAACATTACCTAACCAGCCATCACGTTTACCAATTTTACAAATCAAATCTAATAGGGCATCAACATTTCCAAAGCGTAAATCAATGCCGCCAGTTTGCTCACTGTTAATTACGCCATGCTCATAAAGATCCATAGCAAAAGCAACTACAGCACCAACAGAAACAGGGTCCATGCCATAATCATTAATTAAACTAGCAGCTTTAACAATAGCATCGAAGCTATCAACTCCGCAGAGGGAACTTAGACTTAAAAAACTAGCAGAGTTAAGCAGGGCTACTTCATTCTTAAAAGAACCAGTAGAAATCAGGATAGCACTATTACAATTTACTCCACAAGTAGCACAACCAACATTTTTCTTAACAAAACGATCAGATAAATAATCAGTCCAAAGCTTGCTAACACCTTCAAAAACAGAATTATTCCAATTCCGCGTAGCTAAAGCAGAAAGCGAATTTAACTCCGATAAACGCTTAAACATCAAAGAAGACGAAATCTTATCAGATTCTAATGCCCTATCGCGTTCATACAAAGTTTTTACAAAACACGTAAAAGACTCAAGATTTGCAACATTAACATCATACGTACCCCTAACAGCTACTGCCTTAAGATTTTTAGAACCCATAACAGCACCAAGACCCACACCACGACTAACTGTATGATACTTATCACTTATAATTGTAGCAAACCTGCAAAGCTCCTCACCGGCTTTACCAATACCAGACACAGAAATAGAAAAATCATCCAACTCATTACAAAGCTTCCGCTCAACCTCACGGACACTATCACCTTTAAAATGTTGAGCATCCCGAATTTGAACTTGATCATCATCAAGCCACAAATAAGACAGAGCAGAAGCTTTACCCTTAACAACAACCGCAACATAACCCGCACGCTTCAATTCAGAACCAAAAAAACTCTGAACCTGCCCCTCACACACACCACCAGTCAAAGGAGACTTTGAAACCACCGCATACCCATGCCCCGATGGACCCAAAGTACCACTCAAAGGACCAACACAATAAATTAGAGGATTATCAGAATCAAAAGCATCCCTACCAGGCTTTGAATACTCCATAAGCAAATTCACACCCAAACCCACACCACCGAGATACAAACTCACCGTTTTCTCATCAAGCACCTCAGTCCGAACCTGCCCAGAAGTAAGATTAACATGCAAAACCTTACCAACATAAGCACACATGCCACATATCCCTCTTACACAAAAAAACAGCTAAACAATATATTTAGCTTATCATTAAAAAAACAATTTCCAACAGACACACAAACAACAAACAGCAAAAATACACCAAGACACAAAAACAAAACACACATCAACAAACAACAAATAAATGCCTGAACTTTAGATTACCAGCATATTTGTGAACGAAGAGTTACAAAGAAAATACGCATTTGACAATTTTGACTTTTTAATTCTTTAGTTCTATCTCTTCATCGGGCTGAATAATTAGCTTGTTTGGCGCAGTCCATTTTTGCGCTTTTGATAGATCAAATAATGCCTGCGGTTTTACATGAATTAATATGTTATGTTTTGCACCCACAAGTTCAGCGCATTCTGCCGCTTCTTTAGGGTCCATATTATATACGCCATCGCCGCAGAATAGAGCGTAATCAATTTTCAGCTTAGCTAATTCCTGCATATGCTTTGTTTTTGAAGTATCACCTGAACAATAAATCCTAACACCATCGAGCAGCATTAGAAAGCCAACACATTTATCGGGGTTATGTAAAAAATTTCGTGCCTCTACAGCTTCAACTGCAATACCATCAAAAGAAAAACAGTTATACTTACCACCAGCTAAGGCCTCCTTATGCGTAATAACTTTACAGTCATCATTTTGAGTAACTAGATCTAGCTGATTATGGTCAGGATGATCATGTGTAATGAGAACAATATCCGCAGGTTTATCATATCCCTCACCAGCATAGGGATCAACATATATTACTCGCCCATCTTGCGTAACAAAACGGGTACTTCCATGCCCTTGATATAACAATTTTACCATACCATATTCCTCTCTTGCATGACAAAGTTATGTTATAGGTGGTCTTTCTTTTAACACCACTATAACATCAATGTTTACATCATTTCGCATTACTGTTATATTTACACTCTGACCGGGCACAGTTTTTTCTGCAAGATAACTTGCCAGATCATCATTACTTTTTATGCCAACACCATCTATAGCCACTATTATATCACCCACTTGCAGCTTACCAGCCGAGGGTCCACCATTTACAACTGATACTATTCGCCAGCCATAAGTAACACTTGACTCAAACTGTTGAGCTAAAATGTAATTCATATCATTACCATTTACACCCAAATAAGAATGCCCACTATAAGTCCCAGTAGCTATCAACGCGCCGATTTCTTTTAGAATAGTATTTGAAGGAATAGCAAAACCTAGACCTTGCGAATCAGAAACAACAGTTGTTGTTATACCGATAACTTCACCAGCAGCATTTAACATTGGACCACCAGAATTACCAGGATTAATAGGAGCACTCGCCTGAATAACATTCGCTATAGAAAAACGATTAGTCATATCATCAACAATAGTCCTACCAAGAGCACTAATTACACCTACAGTTAAAGAACCAACAAGACCATAAGGATTCCCTATAACTATCACCTGCTCCCCCACACATAAATTAGAAGAACGAACAATCTTAAGAGGCACAAACTCCGAAACAGGAGCATCAACAGAAACAATAGCAAGATCAGCATACGGATCAGAACCCAAAACAGACGCAGAATAACCATGACCATTATGAAAAGTAACACTTAAACTATCAACACCCTGCACCACATGATAATTAGTTATCACAACATACCGACCCTGAAAAATATAAACAAACCCAGACCCCTGAGCAGTCCCAGTACGAGAAACACCATAAACTAAAACAACAGAAGCCTTAACACTATCATAAATCTCCTGAAGAGACACACCATCCTGATAAATAATAACATCCTGAGACACAACACCCTGCGAACCCTCCAACTCAGAAACCCTCGCCTGCAACCCCGCAATCTCAGTCCGCAAATCTGAATTGCCATTGTTAACATTCACAAAAAAAATAGCAAGTCCACCCATAAGTAAACCAGCAACAAAAATCAAAACAAAAAAACTAGCCAACCCTTTATTTTGATCATTATAGAGACTCATCAATTTTTAACCTTCTAAAAACAAATAAAAATAACTAGAAATAAATGTTTGCCATCATACCCAAATTGAACCCAAATCCTTGAAAATTATTCAACATTGTTTAAAGAATCAATAGAATTAACGTCTATCATCCGCTTCTACATCTATAACTTCAATGAGTTTAATTACCACATCACCTTTTTCCTTTTTCTCCTCAGGAGTAAACGTGGCTTTTTCTGGACAAATATCATCAATTATTATACCTACATCTTCATCTAAAATTACAGGATAAACTCCACAACCTGATGGTTTATCAGAATAAATACTGCACCTATACGCTTCTAAGCTATAAAAAACGCAATAGCCATTATAATTTCTAAGTTGAGCATAACCTTCTTTGTTAATTTTCATAAAATATTTTTTATGGAATCCTCTTTTTTCTATCCGCTTGATATCCTCGTTTGTCAGTAACATCTCTGTTTCGGTACAACAAATTCCACAATGAGAACAATGCATAAGCCTAAGTACAGATAAAGTTATTTTAGCTTATCTAAACAGGAATTATTCAGTTCTTATGCAAATAGAATATTTCGGTTAAGTCTCTCAGCGTATGCAATGTTTTTTAATGGAATTTTTTCTCGGCTAAGGTTTCCAAACGTAGTATATTCCAGTAAATTCGTTTTGCCTATTTCAGCTTTTTTAATACCGATTAAGTGAACGTTTACTATTACAGCACCGTCTTTTAGATGTAAGTTAACATTTTTTCCTATGTACGTTTTTGCGCTGTTAAAACAAAAGTTTCCCATGTAAATCACCATTCAGTATCTTGTTCTGCTATTTTGTTCCAGCAGTGTTCGCATATTGGAATTGTTTCTCCTTTGAATTGTATGTATAGTTTAATTTGCTCGCCATGGCAAGTATTTTTCCAAGGGTTTTGACAATGTTCTAAGATGTGTTCCATGATTTATTCCTCAAAAAATGTTTATGACAGTTAGCTGTTTTAAATGAGCTGTTTAAACGGTTATTTACAAGAGTAGAGAGTTGAGTTAAAGTAAAACTGTATACATGAGTATGTTTCTATTTTTATTGCAAAGTTCAGAAAAGATTTGTAACACAGTACAGTTAGTGTCAAACAGGCAGCAATATTGTTATTTTGGTGTTTTTCCATGTGGTGTTTTCAAAAAAATATGTTGCATTTGGTTTTATGTATTTATCTATGCTGTTTTCAGGTATTTTTTAGCAAGTTAAGTTAGCAGTATTTATAAAATAGGCTGTGTGTTCATAAAAATTGTAACAAAAATGTTTGGGTAAGGAGTTTGAAGGAAATTATGAAGTCAATTTATGAAGGCAAAACTAAAATTGTTCTATTAAATGAAGAAACCGGAGACTATTTTTTATTTTTTAAAGATAGCGCTACGGGTGAAAATGGTGTTTTTGATCCTGGTTTTAACACTGTTGGTGGCAGTGTTTTGGGTAAAGGCAAAGTTGGGCTTGCTGTTTCAAAATATTTTTTTGAGCTTATGGAAGCAAATGGTATTCCAACGCATTATTTGAGTGCAGATCTTGAGAAGTGTTTGATGAAAGTACGTCCTGTTACAGTTCCAAAGCTTGAATTTGTGTTACGTTATTTCACAGCAGGTAGTATGTGTCGCAGGTTTTCACTTGAGAAAGGTATTCCGTTTAATCCGCCTTATCTTGAAGTTACCCTTAAAGATGATGCACAGGGAGATCCGCTTATCAGTGAAAGGATTTGTATTATGAAGGGGTTCTTAAAAGAAGGTGAATATGATAGGGTACTAGATGTTTTGGTTAAAGCAGGTGATGTCTTGCGGAAGGAGCTTAAAAAGTTCAATTTAACTCTGCTAGACTTTAAGCTGGAATTTGGTTTTGATGAGAATCGGAAAATATACATTGCTGATGAAATTACACCAGACATTTGGCGTGTGCAGGATGAAGCAGGCAATATTCCAAATCAGATTGATTGCGCAAAACTGATTCTTAGCAAGATAAATAGTAAAAGCGAATAACACTAGAAAACTGAGTGTATTTACACTCAGCACTATTAGTCTTTTTTTAGTTTTTATAGCTGATAAGTCAATAGGTATATGTAGTAGTTTTTGGGCTGTTTGTGTGTTAGAAGGGGGTTATTTCGGGTGTTATTTTGTCTTTTGTGATTTTTAGTAGCGCTACTGATGGTTTATTTAGTAATGATGATGGGCTTGTTGGGCTTCCGGGGTTTATATATAGTGTTTGTTCTTCCCATTTTATGTTGGCGTTGTGCGTGTGTCCGTAGACTATTATGTCAAAGTTGTTTGTTTTTGCTAATTCGCGCATGTGTTCTAGGCCGTATATTATGTTTGGGTTGTGTATTACGCCTATTTTTTTGTCCAGTATTTTTAGAGAGTTTAGTTCTGGTAGAGCGTTTTTTGTTTCTGGTGTGTCCATGTTGCCGTGAACGGCAAGTACGGGCGCTATTTGTTCGAGTTCATCTATTACTGATAGTTCAACTAGGTCACCTGCGTGAATTATGTAGTCAACGTTTTGGAAAATGGTAAATATTTCTTTTGGCAGGGCTGTTGCTCTTGATGGAATGTGTGTATCGGAAATTAAGCCGATGGTTTTTGTGGCTATGTTGATATCTACATCTTTAGCTATCATCATCATTGTTTGTTCGGTAGTCAACTGTTTATCCTCAGCAATTGTTTAAACTATCTTTACCCTTATATGGTTTATAGTTTCTAGCATGTATTAAACGGGATGTTAAAATAAGGTGTCTATAAGTTCAAAATTGGTTTTTAGTGAGGATTTTATTTATCATAAAATTTGAGTTAGAAAGGTGGTTAGTGCTGGAAAGTTTGTGCATTTTATATGGTTGTGTGAATGCTATAAAGAATGTGTTTGCGTATAATTTTGTTATTGACCTTGTGTTTTCTACTGTTTATTAAAAGATGTTAGTTTAGGTATTTGTTGCAATTTTTGTATGTATTTAACTCGCGTGTTTTTATTAAAGCATCTAACAGGAATTTGCATATGTAGCTGTGTTTGTTGCGCAAAAAATGGCATAAAAGGTTAAATGTTAACGAAATTTTCGCCGAGAGCTAAATACATACCAATTTTTTGAGTTGATGGTAGAGGAAATTTGTTAAAATACAGGTTTAATTGAAAATATTTTGTTAAATGCCAATTTTTTTATGTTTTTTTCTGTAAATGATAATTTGTTACCTATTTGATAATGTATATAAAGGTCTGTTTTATTAAGTTTATATTTGTACTTGTGAGATTACATATGGGTATGAATGCTAACACCAAGTTTAGTTTACACAATAATCTTTTTTGTAACAGAAAAGCCTTGTTTCTTATCTCTTTGTTAACAATAATGTTGATGTTTTCAACACCATTTTCCGCCATGTTTAACAATGTTTCACCTTTTGCGTTAGGAGCAACGTATAAAGTGGTAAATAATGAAGTTGAGCTTGTAAATGCTGTTAACAATACTTTAGAGCCTATAACTATTGCATTTAATAATGACATAAAACTTACAGGATCACTTGTTATTTCTACGAACAAGAATATCACATTAACAAGCAGCCACAATGGAGAGTTTTTCAAACTAATTGGCGCATCTAGCACAGACACCATTACTGTTAATGAGGGAGGTGTGCTAATTATTGAAGGCATAATTGTAACGCATGAGAGAGATTCTTCCGGTAGGGGGGTAGCTGTGAATTCTGGTGGTAAATTAATGATGACAAGTGGCAAGGTTTCAGGTAATTCTGACATTATGGGTGGTGGTGTGTATGTGCATTATGGCACTTTTGTCATGTCTGGCGGCATGATTACTAATAACAGGGCAATAGTGGCAAGTAATCAAGCAGAATCAGATCAAATGTTGGGTCAGCATTCAGGTGGTAATATGCAGCATTCAGGCGGCATGAGCACTAATAGTGCATCAGGTACTGGCGGAGGCGTGTATGTTGGGTATGATAGTTCCTTTAGTATGTCAGGTGGAATCATTATTGATAATGAAGCTGCATTAGATGGTGGCGGCGTGTATGTGGATGCTGCCGGCTCTATTGGCATATCGGGTGAAGGGGCTATTGTTAATAATAATGCTGCGCGTCATGGTGGAGGTGTGTACTCAAATGGTGGCTCTTTTAGGATAACAGGTAATGCAGTAATTACGAATAATACAGCTATTCATCGTGGTGGCGGGGTTAACATGAATTCTGGTTCTTTTAGCATGGGCGGCGGATTGATTGCTAATAACACTGCAGGTACAGGTGGTGGTGTATACATGAGTCTGGGTTCTCTTTGTCTTATGCATGGAGGCGAAATTTCGGGTAATACTGCTATTGGCACTATGCCTATTAGTGGTGGAGGCGGGGTTTATAATGAGGGAAATTTTGCCATATCTGGGGGTGTGATTACGGGCAATACTGCGCATAATTTTGGTGGAGGAGCATACAATAACGGCGATTTTAAATTATCAGGCGAAGGAGAGATTTATGATAATACTGCGTTAAAAGGTAATAATGTATATCACTATGACAAATACAATGTGGGAGGCTATATCATACCGGTTGTTTTAGCATTTTTAGTAATTTGTATTATTGGAGGTCTATTTTTATATTTCAGAAAAAAGGGAAATAAGAAAAAAGAAGCATGTTTTAGCGTTAATTAGGATTTTTATTGGTAAAATGAATATTTTAGCAGGAGTTAAATAAAAAAGGGGTAATAAATTAAACAAAAATTTGAGGAGAAAAACAATATGTTTAAAAAAACGTTTTTGATGACCTTTAGTGTTTTTTTAATAGTTGCTATGGCGTTTATGCCAGTTTTTGCAACCGTAAACTTTGCGTCTGGTGATGACATGTTTGGAAAGATAGAAATTGATTCTTCATTAAAAGAAGCTAACAGACATGTTTATTATAGCTTTCTTTCTGGACGCATAATCAATTCCTTTCCTACAGCCTTAGTACAGGACGAATTTGGTGAAGAACAAAGCGCTTCGCGCGAATTAATTAGACACTACCAACAATCATCATCACTATCGCAGCTCCAAACCTCATAAACCAAACCCCCA
>WRGM01000120.1 GCA_009787175.1 Candidatus Bathycorpusculum fermentans
ACGCTAATAACGCTAATAACGCTAATAACGCTAATAACGCTAATAACGCTAATAACGCTAATAACGCTAATAACGCTAATAACGCTAATTCTCAGACGTATACTCCATCATCTACACTTTCACCTTCGCTGCATTTAGAAAATAGCCATAAGGTCGTAGAGACTAAAGAGGAATGTGTGGGTAGCGATTGTGAAAATACTGTTAACAGCCTTAATGCCAGTAGATGCTTTGAGATTGTGCGTTTAAAAGATTCAGTTTTCAAAGAGTATCTAACTCATTTATCTTATGTAGCTGATGGTAAAATCATAAGTCCTGAAGCAGTAAATCAAGCTGTTTCACTTCTTAGTTACTACGCAAGGCACAACAAATGTTATACATTGTACAATAGAGTGGCTCCTGATCCAGATGGAAATGGTTTTTGGCTTGACATTGCAGACAAACAGAATAGAGCATATCACATAACTAAAAACGGCTGGACTATAGAAACGGATGTACCTATACTATTTAGACGTTACGCACATCAAAAACCCTTAGCGACCGCAGTTAAGGGTGGTAATCCCAAAGATCTTTTACCGTTCGTAAATGTTGGCGCAAACAAAAACAGCAAAGTAACACAACACCAGCAACTCTTGCTTTTAGTTCAAACAGCCTCCATTGTTATCCCTGAAATAGCACATCCCATAAATGCCATGTTCGGTTGCCCTGGAACACACAAGTCAAGTGCACAAAGATACATCCGAGGAGTTTTTGATCCTTCAGCTGTACCTTACCTTAGCATTCCACGAGATGAAAATACCGCATTACAGATTTTAGATCACCACTATATTCCAATATTTGACAACATAGCAGAACTCCCCAGATGGTTCAGTGAAATGCTATGCAAAGCAGTCACAGGAGCAGGACACGAATGCCGTGCACTATACACAGATGATGAAAGTTTTATTCGATCGTTTAAACGCTGCATCATGCTTAATGGGCTTAATTTGCCTGCACACAAAGGGGATTTGTTAAGCAGAACTATAATACACCCAACAGAACCAACAATTGAAAGACGCACAGAACAAGAATTAAACACAGAATTTACTGAAAAACTACCCAGCATACTTGGCGGATTTCTGGATACCATAGTTAAAGCGTTAAACCTTAAAGAACACAAAAAACCACCTAAACTTTATCGTCTAGCCGATTTTTCTGAATGGGGCTATGTTTTAGCCGAAGCTTTAGGATATGAACCAGAAGACTTTAACAAAGCCATGGATGAAAACTTGGACAACCAAAACACAGCTGATATAGAAAACAACGTAATCGCAGACGCATTTCTATCTTATCTTACAGAGGATTTAACATTTGCATCTGCAACAGAAGAAACACCAAAAATATTGACACCAGACGAGGCTTTTAGGGCTGTAACTTACAAAGCGGAAACCAAAGGCATAACTATAAAAAACAGAAAGTGGCCATCTGCACCGCATTCTTTCACACGCAAACTTAACGAGTCAAAAGCCAGCATCATAGCACACGGCTGGAACTATGAAATCATCCATAGCGGGAAAAAACGAGAGATGCACATTTGGCATATAGGCACTTTTGAACCAACAAAGACACAGGATAAGAAAACAAAATACGCCTATAAACAAATACCATCAGCGGAACCATGTCGTCAATGTGAAAATTTTGCAGTCCAATACGAAATAAAACAGGAAGAAGGCAAAAAAGAAAGATTATGTGAAACATGTTTCCAACGCCGACAACGTAGCTTACCAGATGCACACTGGGAATACAAAAAGGAGGAAAACACATAATGTCAGCTTACATGACCGTTACTTCTACTGATGTTTTCAAAGATGTCATCTTTGTGCGCTATCAAGACCACGTAGTGTTTAACAGAGCAGACCCTTTAATGATGTATCCGCAAGTAAGAGAGGCTGTGGGATGGCTGGTCTATGAATGCGAACACTATGTAACGTTAAAGTATGACATGGATGCTGATCCACCAAAATTAAAATGTGAAACACAAAAAGCATCAGGTCTTGTTGTACTGAAATCAAATATTTTAGAAATGAAAAAATTGTGTGTTTCGGAATGTCCTTTAAATTCACAAGTAACCATTCATAATATAGAGTATGCGCTTCAAGATAAAGAAGTGAAAAACTCACAAAACAAAAAACAAGCATAGGAAGAGGAAAATCAGATGATACAACCACGACTCTTAGCAAAGCCAATAACTTTAGACCACCACTTAACCATTACAGACCTACAAAAGCTACAATTACCCATAAAAATACAGGACAACACAGTATTTTTTGAAAAAACGCCAAAAGGATACAAACTACACCACCCCGTCACAGTACAACTTGACAAAATACTTGCAACCAAAGAAACAGGCTTAATCAACTACATCATAGCAGCGTTTCTAAGCAACCAACCTAAAACTTTGCCTTTCATATTTGACAACCAAACAGTCATAAAATTAGCACGCCATCTCTTACGCAACTATTCACGATCACATGAAAGCTGCATAGTCTACATTGCACAAGTGAAAAAATATGCCGAATGGTGGGGACACAGCCCAGACGAAATCATAACAGACATAAAACCAACAGAAGACAACGAGCCAAAACCACAACAACTAAAAAACCATACGGAAAGCCTGAAAACGTATCTAGCAGATCTTCAAGACCGCGGACTAAAATCTGGAACAGTAAACAATTACATTAAAGCCGTCAAAACCTTCTACCGTGTTAACGATGTGAAAATTGAAATAAAAGCACCTCGGGGTAAACAAGTAGTCTACAAAGACAGAGCACCAAAACCAGAAGAATTAGCTAAACTCTTAGACATTGCTGATCTACGACAGAAAGTAATAGTTACCATGTTAGCTCATGGAGGCTACCGTGAAGGAACTTTAGCTAAACTTCAATATAGGCATGTAAAACATGATTTAGAAGCAGGTATAACTCCAGTGCATATCCATGTAGAAGCTGATATTACTAAAGGAAAATACCATGACTATGACACCTTCATAGGCACAGAAGCAATCAACTATCTAAAAAAATATTTAGACCAAAGACGAATAGGCACCAGATACACCAAACCAGAAATTATCACAGACACCTCACCACTTATACGAGATGAAGGCAAAGCAGAACCAAAAGACATAGAGTCTAAACAGATTCGAACAATTGTTCACAGCCTATATGTGAAAGCAGGAATAGCAACAAAATCTTTAGGACGCTTTTACGATTTACGAACACATAGCATACGGAAATACTTCAAAACACAAATGATCGCCGCTGGAGTTCAAGCAGACTATGTTGACTACTTCATGGGGCACACTATTGATACGTATCATGACATTCAAAACGTAGGCATTGATAAACTAAGAAATGTTTATGCTGCTGCAGGTTTAGCAATACAGACAAAAACTAAAGTTAGCCAACTGGAAATTCTAAAAGAAATGGCACGATCCTTAGGTTTAAACCCGGAACAGGCACTGTCACGTGAATTTCTAATGCAAGGTGCTATAACAGAAAAAACAGATGCTGAAGAGCTTCAACTTGGCTTTCTAAGAAATCAGATAAGGCAACTTCTCAAAAAAGAAATACAGTAAAAAAACAGCTGTACAGATGCGGGTCGTGAGGGATTTGAACCCTCGACTTCCAGCTTAGAAGGCTGGCGCTCTATCCGTGCTGAGCTAACAACCCATGTTTGAGATAGAGATTGTCTTTCATGTTTTAAGCCTTACTATAAAAGTTTGTTAAGATATAGCGGTTTTATAGTAATTGCTTGTTGTTATGTTTTTGTGTTTTTTATAGGTATGTTATTATTTTTCGTTTTATGATGTGTACTTTTATGTCTCGTGTTAAGGCTATTTCATTATTTTCAGGTGGTTTAGATAGTATTCTTGCTACGCGGCTTATTTCGGATCAAGGTATTGATGTGGTAGCGTTTAATGTAAAGACTCTTTTTGGCGCATCTAAAACGGGTAGCGCAAGTGATGTAGAATTGGGTATAGAGCAATTGGGTGTTCCTTTAAAAGTTGTATCTGTCGACAAAGAGTATATTCGCATGCTTAGACGGCCAAAGTTTGGTTATGGTAAGAATTTTAATCCTTGTATAGATTGTAAAATTTTTATTCTTCGGCAGGCGAAAAAGTTTGCTAGGGAAATTGGGGCAGATTTTTTGTTTACGGGGGAGGTTTTGGGGGAACGCCCTATGTCTCAGCATGGTCCTGCTCTTAGGATTATTGAAACGGAGGCGGGTTTGAAGGGTAAGCTGTTGCGTCCTCTTTCGGCAAAGCTGTTGCCTGAGACTTTGGCTGAGCGGCGTGGTCTTGTTGATAGGAGTAAGCTTTTGGCGATTTCTGGTCGTTCTCGTAAACCTCAGTTGCAGTTGGCTAAAGAGTTTGGTATCACTGTTTTTCCGTCTCCTGCGGGTGGTTGTTTGTTGACTTGTGAGGAGTATGCTAAAAAGCTGTGTGACCTGTTCACATTTAAGACGCGAGTGTCTGTTGCGGATGTTGCCTTGTTGCGGTTAGGTCGGCATTTTAGGGTGGGGGGGAACAAGTTTGTTGTTGGGCGTAATGAGGGGGAGAATAAAGAGTTGTTAGGGGTTAGGGGGGTGCATGATTTTTGTTTTGAGTTACCTGATTTTGTTGGTCCTGTTACTATTTTGCAGGGGGTAAAGTCTAAGGCGGCTATTTATGTGGCGGCGCGGTTGACTGCATTTTATTCTGATGCTGCTAAAACTGGAAAAGTTAGAGTTAACTATGGTAAGGGTGTCATGGATAGATCAGTAATTGTTGAGAGGCCTAGTCGTGAGGAGGTGGAGGCTTTGCGTGTGGGACAAAAAAGTCAGTAGTTTGATAACTGCTGTGAGGGTGAGCACAGGGAAAGTTTTGTAAGTTAGTAGTAGAGCGGCGATTGCTGCTGTTGTTGTTAGATTGTTTTTTCTAGTGTTTTTGTGAGGTTTTCAAAGGTTTTTAGTCCGTTGTTCCAAAAGTTTGGTGTTTTGGGGTTTAGCTGTAGTATTTGGGCTAGGGCTATGGGGGATATGCTGCTGCCTGCGGATAGGGCTTTTTTTAGTTTTGGTGCGAATTGTTTTCCTTCTGTTAGGTATTGTTGGTATAGTGTGTATACGAACATTTGGGCGTAGACGTAGGGGTAATTGTAGAAGCGATAGTTTGCTATGTAATAGTGTGGTTTCATGGTCCACTCGGCGTTCATTTCGGGTAGCCATTGGACGGCTTTGCCAAATATGCGGTTTCGTGCTGTGATCCAATGTTTGCATATTGTGTGGTAGTCTAAGAATTCGTCTTGTTCTATTGATATATATAGTGCTTGTTCGAACCAGACGCGTGCGGTTACTTGGAAGGCTGCTAGGCCGGCTTCGTCTAGAATTAGGCATAATACGGCTCTTCGTTCAGCGTCTGCTTTAGCTTCTGCTAAAAGTAAATCAGATAGGAGTAGTTCGCCAAATATGGAGGCGGTTTCCGCTACTATGGAGGGCACGTTAGTGTTTAGGGGTGTTTGGCTGCGGGACATATACCAGTCATGTGTAGCATGACCTAACTCATGGGCTAATGTGAAAACGTCGCTTAGGGTGCCGTTGTAGCTTTGTAGAATGTAGGCGGATTTGCCATTGTAGTGGCTTGCGCAGAAGGCTCCGTTTTTTTTTCCAAAGCGTGGAGCGGCATCTATATGGCGCTTTGTAAACATTTCCTTAACGCTTTCTGCATAATCAGGATCGAAGCGGGCATAGGCGCGTATTATAAGGTTTTGAGCTTGTTCAAATGTATATGTAATATCTGATGTGCCCGGCAGTGGTGCGGTGAGGTCATAGTTAGCTAAAATGGGCAAATTCATAAGCTGTGCCTTAAGTTTGAGATATCGCCGATAACTTTTTGCCCCCTTTTCAATACTTGAGAGCAGGTTGTCAATTATTTCCTGCTCTATATCATTATTAATAAGACTATCATTCATAGGTGTCCTATGTTTTCTGCGTTTTGACACGGCTACCCAATCATTGCATATGTTACGGAGGGCTGTAGAAAAGATTTCACCGTCTTTACCTAGCACACTATATATTGCCTGATTTGCAGCTTTCCGTGTTGCACGGTCAGGATGATGTAGCAGACCAACGGCTTCACCATAGCTATAGCTTTTTTGTTTACCCATAACCGCAATGTCAAAAACACGGGTGTTTAACCATTTACTCTGCAGCTCTTCCCAAGCGTTAACACCAAACTGGTCTTTTTCAATAATTAACTGCTCCTCAACCTCTGAGAGATTATGCTCAATATGCCTATAAACACGCTCTAGCAAATGCTTATAATTAGCTAAAAGGGGATCATCTATAAAATATGGCTTATTTTTCAATAACAAGCTCAATTCTAAATGATAGAAGGCAAGCTGTATGTCAAGCTTTGCAGAGAGCTTATCAACACGATCATTTAACGCCTGAGCCTCAGGCAAGGTCATATTAGCAGCAAATGTTAAGCTGGAAAAGAGACCAACATCACTAATTTTTCTACTAAAAGCCTCAACTTCCCGCAGACACTCAAACACACCCTTAGGAGATAGCTCGGCAATTTTTCCACGATACTTCCCCTCAAACCCAGCTGCCATATCAACAGCCTCTGCTATAGACTGATTAATTTTAGGATCATCAATACCCGTGAAAAGTTCAGATAAATCCCACGTTACCAACCGCTCCTGCGGCTGCTGCTGTTGCTCTGCCTTTGTCATATTTAACATCACATAGAAATAGGGGGAGACGGGTTTAACTGTTTGCTATTTGTTTACATTTTTTAGTCATTCATTACTATTTTGACCATAAAGTTTAAGGGCGAAATGTTTGTTTAAAGTCCAAGTATTCTAACTTGAGGTTTATGGCTTGAGTGTTAAAGAGTTAACGATTGAGGAACGGAAAGCGGAAGTTCTTATAAAATTAAGAAAATATAAACTAGTAGAAAAGCAGCCATATGAAGGCGCGTATGCATACATTGTAGATATTCCACGAGATAGAGAACGCGCTATTGTCTGGTGTATACTAGGAGAAGCCACCGTTGGCATAGCAGCTATGAACACGTTATATAAGCTTTTGAAAGAAAAAGAATTAGAGAGAGCCATAGTTATAACTGAAGGACGCTTCACCCACGCAGTCAAAATGGCCGCAAAGAAGAAAAATGTAGAGCTTTTACCTAAATCCTTCCCAGTGTTTAACATTTTTGAACACGGTCTAGTTCCATTTCATGAAATTTTAAGTGAGAAAGAAAAGAAACAAATACTCACGCAATACAAAGTTCAACCATACCAAATGCCACAGATAAAATCAGGCGATCCCGCAGTCAAAGTAATCGGCGCAAAACCAGGCGATGTACTAAAAATCACAAGAAAAAGCACCACCGCAGGCGAACACATAACATACCGCTACGTAGTAGAATAAACAATAACAACAAATACACATATTCCTTTTCCACTCATTTTAATAATCTACTCCTATTGTATCCACAAAAATTGTTACAAGCACATTGTTAAACGTCAATGGCAAATAGAAAGATAACCGTAGACTAGAGAAAACAGTTTTTCAAGGTGAAGCATAAAAAGGGTTTATCCCAAGAGAGCTACAAGATGCTTTATCATCCTTTTTGCGAGATATGTAACTCTCTTGGTTATCTATGTAGTTGCTTGCTATTAGTAGCTTAGCTGGTTAAAGGTAGTATTTTGGCGTCGGCGGATTATTATGATGAATACTAATGCTAGGATTATAAGAATTATTATGATTGCGGCTATGATTGCTGTTTTGGGGAATGTTGACTCGGAGTCGGTAGTAGTTGTGGGTGCAGAGGCTGTTGGTTTAGCAGTGCTTGTTGCTGTTGGGCTTGGTTTGTTTGTAACAGAGGTGCCTATACAGGTTATATCTGTTTCTGCAGTTAAGCCAGAAATGTTTGTTATGATTTTTACTGTTTGTGTGCCAGCTGAGACATCAGGTATTTCTACAGAAACGCCATCAGCTATTTGCTGAAGGGTACGTCCACTTACAACGGTGATGCCGCCTATTGTAATGTTTGCGGTAATGGGAGTGTCAAACATGCCAGATAGAGCATCGTCTAGGGCGTTAAATCCGCTGCCAGAGACCTTTATAGTTTGTCCTGTTTCAAGAGTTGCGTTTGGTGTCGTGTTAACAGTTGGTGATGCTATGCCTAAGGCTGTTTTCGCTGTTAAACCGTTTGTATCTGTTGCATTTAGCCAGTATGAACCCGTAGGTATGCCTGTTGGAATTGTAAGAGTTACAGAAAATGAGCCGTCAGAGTTAACAGTGGTTTGTCCAATAGCATAGCTGGCACTACTTGACGTAGACATTGCTCTAAAGCTTACAGAGGTCCCTGAGGCACGAGAGAAATTTGCGCCCGTAATAGTAACATCCGTAACACCTGGCGCGGCAACTATGGGGTTAATAGTTATGCTAGATAAGCCTGTTAGGGTAAATGTTGCAGAGGCAGTATTAGAAGATGCAGAAGAGTCCACGGCTGTAACAGCTTTAACTATAGGCAACGTCTGCTCAGCATTCGCGTTGAAGGGAACAATAAATGTTGTTGTAAAAGTACCACTAGATGTTGGCGCATTAGATTTTACAGTAGAACCATCAAATTTTATATCAACAGTAACACCCTCAGTACTAGAAAAACCATAACCAGACACATCAACTACTGTACCCGAAGGACCACTACTAGGAGAGAGAACAATTGTTGACGCAACACTTAACGCAGTCCGCGCAGACAAACCACTGGTATCTGTAACATTAAACCAGTATGAACCAACAGGCACACCAGAGGGAATCTTTATAGTCGTAGCAAAAGTACCATCCGCACGAACAACCGCCTGCCCAGCCGCATAACTAGCACTACCCGTGGTAGACATAACCCTAAAACTTACAGACGTACCCGAAACCTGCGAAAAATGCTCACCTATAACAGCAACATCCGTAACACCCGGCGTAGCAACCGTAGGATTAATAGACACAACAGGCAAACCCGTCAAAGTAAACGTCGCAGACGCAGTATTAGAGGCAACAGAAGAATCCACCGCAACAACTAACTTAGACAAAGGCAACGTTGACCCAGCAGACGAAAAACTAGACGGAACAACAAAAGTAGCAGAAAAAGCACCATTACTAGTCACCACATTAGACACTACAATAGAACCATCAAACCTTACATCCACAGTCGTCCCCGCAGTAACAGAAAAACCGCTACCAGACACAGTAACAACAGTACCAGACGAACCACTACTAGGAGAAAGAACAACCACAGCACCCCCCTGCGCAACAACAAAACTCGAAACCGACACAGTAGATACAAACAAGAACATAATTGACATTAACACAAAAAGACAAACTTTCACATTACATCTAAACACATTCATTTACTAATACCTCACATTTCCTTTTTACAGCTTTATAAAAAACCTGCCATATAGACATTACTCACTAAACACAAACTAAACCTATACAACACACACAAACAGCAACACAAAAAACCCAACAATACCACCACAACCATAAACACACCACAACAAACCAACACAAACCACAAAAAGCAACACCCAAAAAACAGGTCATGTCTCAAAATAGTTTACGACCAAATTCTATCGTGTTTATGAGCAGCCCGAAAATGGTTTTATGCATTTCCAACGATTTAGA
>WRGM01000121.1 GCA_009787175.1 Candidatus Bathycorpusculum fermentans
GTTTTAAATGAGGTTATTGAGAATAAGGATTTTGTTGTGCGGGAGTTAAAAGAGCGTGTGCGTCAGGCGATTGCTGATTGTCCGAACAAAGGGGACGAACTCAAAGAAGTTTTGGCGGGGCTTGATAAGTTGTCCGATAAGAAGTCGCGGCTGATTAATATGCATCTTGACAGGCTGATTACGCTTGCCGAATATAGGAAAGTCTATGCGGAGTATGAAAAGCAACAGAATCATTTGCAAAAGCGGCTGGCGGTTTTGGACGGTGAAAATAAGCTTGCGGAGGATTTGCGGCAAAAGTTGGAGAGCGTTGACCAAGCTATTGAAAGTTTGGCGCGGCTTAAAGAGTTCGGCGATTCGATATGCGATGAAGTGCTTGCTAAGGTCGTTGTCGAGGGCAGGGAGAAAATGTCATTTTACTTAAAAACGGGAGAAAACAAAGACCCCGCTTTTTTCAAAATACCCCTTTTGATACGTCAAGACTCCTCAACACACAACTAAACAACCCCACCCACAAACGTAAATATTATTTTCTAACACTCCCTAAGGTGGTATATAGTGGAACCCAGTAGATACCTGTAGATTCCATGACTGCTTTGTTACATTGGTGCTCAGTTAACCAGTTTTTTATTTGTTCTATGTCTGTGATGCTGTTTGTGAAGCGATGGGTTTGTTTGTGTTGGGTTTGTGGGTCAAGTATAGTTGCTACCAGTAAGTCATTATGGGCATCTATTCCACAATTTTTTTTGGTCATACTCATTCTTTTTTCACCTCTATTGTGTTTGGGTATGTTGAGAGAGTGTTCTTTTGGATTTTTTAGACAATTTTCTATACGGGTTCGAAACCCAGCCATCTACCGCCAGGAGGACACACCCATTTCGCTACTGAGGTTTAAACCCCAAAATAATTTTCGGTGTTTTCTTCCAACATACTCTAAAACCAACTGAAGGTAACAGAAGGACAAAAAGGCTTTGCATCGCGCTTCAATGAAAGTTCACTTTATGAGCTTTCGCTATTGGGTTTTGTTTTGTTTTTCATGTTTTTCGTCAGTTGAATGTTTTTGCTGCTAGTCCTATCCAGACTTCAGGACGCATTTTACGAATAAAAGCCTGACTGGGAGTTTCCGCAATCTCAAGATTAAGGGCCCCATGAGGCTTCTCCTCATTATACCACAAAAGCATATCCTCCAAACTAGAAAACCAGTCACGATGATGAATATAGAGGTCATGCTGCTTCTCTACTTTATCATGTTTGAGGGAAGTTTAGCAATTTTTTGGTTGTTATGTGGATCTTTTTGGTTTTTTACCGACCTATTTATTTAATGGGCATATTGTATTTCTAATGGGGAATGATGTCGCCGTCCCAGTCTGATTACAAGATGACGAGTTTATAATTGACAGACCCCACTTCGTCCAAAAAGGGCAATGTTCCGTTGAAATGTTTAAGGTGAAGTATGTGAAGAGGAAAATTGTTAGTATAGATGAAGCATTATGTAATGGATGTGGGCAATGCATTCCAAAATGTGCAGAAGGGGCTTTACAAATTGTTAATGGCAAGGCGAGAATTGTTAGAGATACTTATTGTGCCGGTCTTGGCGCATGTTTAGGTCACTGTCCACAGGGTGCTATTAGTATAGTAGAGCGTGAGGCAGACGCGTTCAATGAAGAAGAGGTACAGATACATCTGCGTAAACAGGTGACAACAGCATGTATTCAAACATTTACAACGTCAATGCAGAATTTTCAATGGCCTATAAAGATAGACCTTGTCTCACCTAAAGCACCGTTCTTTGAAAACGCAAACATTATGCTAACAGCAGATTGCGCTCCTGTAGTTCTCAAAAACTTCCACTTCCTAGCGGTAGGCAAACAAGTAATCATTGGCTGTCCTAAATTTAATGATGCACGAGCATATGCCGCTAAATTATTAGATATTTTAAAAGTAAACAATATTGCCCGCATAATGGTAATCCACATGGAAGTACCCTGCTGTACAGGCTTAAAATGGACCGTAAATAAAGCCTTAGCTGAGTCTGGCAAAAACGTGCCTATTTTAGATCTTGAAGTAAAAATCGAAGGTGAAACCATTGAGCACAAATAATAACGAAAAAGGCAACATGCAGAAAAACCCTGAAACCTGCCCAGGTCTACGAGACTTTATACAGCCAAAGCCCTTATACACTAACTGCCATGTATGTGGAGCTGAACTTGAGGTATGGAGCGATGAGGATAAAACCACATGTGTTAACTGCGGTGCAGAATGGAAACGCCCCGACGATAACGCCACATGCCTCTCATATTGCCATTACGCAGACAAATGCAGAGCAATAATAGCCGAAAGAAAAAAAAATAACAAACTAATTAACTAACTTATCACGTCAGAGAGGTTATTTTTAGTTTCTTTTTCTAAAAAGTTATGTTAGTTCATAAAGCATAGTGATGTATTGCGGGAGGTAGGGTATAAGCGTGTCAATAAGTGGGTTTATTCGAGTTTTTTGTAGGTTAATGTTAGTAGGAATGCTGTAACTAGTATGAATACTATAAAGCCTGCGGTGACTATGTTAAATATTGCTGAGAGTATTATGCCTATGGTGGTGCTGGTGGTGCTAAAGAGTATTGTTGCGAGTAATGTTTTTTTGAAGGATAGGTCAAGTTTTAGTGCGCATAAGCCGGGGATTACTAGGAGGGCTACGACGAGTATTGTGCCTATGACTTTTATGGATAATACAATGGTGACTGCTATGAGTAAGTCAAAGAGGATTGTTAACTTGTTTGTTGGTATGCCCATTATTCGTGCGTCTTCTTCACAAAAGACCATGGATAATAATTCTTTACGGAAGAAGCTTATGAATAATAATACAAATACGCTTAAGCCTAGTACTAGGAGTAAATCAGTTGTGCTGATGGTTAGAATTGAACCAAATAGATAATTAAATAGGTCAACATTAAATCCGCCTGCGAAGCTTATAAGGATTAAGCCTGTTGAGAAGCCTAAGGCTAGCATTACAGCTACGGCTGAATCTGTGGGCGCAATTTTTTTTCTACGCATATATGATATGGCAAAGACTGCTAAAATTGAAACCCCTAAAGCAGTTACTATAGGATTTACTCCAAGTAAAAGTCCTAAAGCTATACCGCCAAATGCGGTATGTGAAAGACCATCGCCTAACATAGCTTCTTTTTTGAGGATTAAAAACAAGCCGACTAGACCACAAACTATTGCAACAATTATACCACCTGCTATGGCGTTTTGGAAAAAGTAATAGCCAAAAGGGTTAAACAAGTTAATGCTCAGCTACAAAAACTCCTTCACAATTATGTTGATGATATACAAAATGAAAATGTTTCCCATACGCACGTTTAAGCAGCATGTTCGCATCTAAATTGGGAGTAATTTCTGCAAACTCTACTGTCTTATTTATACACATTATTTTAGACATGCGACAAAAAACAGAGGTTAAATCATGAGTAACAATTAATATGGTAATTTGACGCTCAACATTTAAATCACTTAATTTTTTATAAAATTTTTCTTGCGCATTTGAATCAACACCAACTATAGGCTCATCCAACAAAATTAGCTCTGGCTTATGCGTTAAAGCCTTTGCAACAAACATACGCTGCTTCTGCCCACCAGACAATTGACTAATACGCCTATTGGCAACATCACTTAAACCCATAAAATCAAGATTCTCATCAACTATAGCCCAGTCTTCTGGAGTAAACCGTCTACCTAACTTACCTTTTTTTATACACCCCAAGGAGACAAGTTCTCTAACAGTTAAAGGAAACTGGTCTTCAAAATTAGTAGCCTGCTGAGAAATATAGGCAATTTTTTGCCATGACGAAAATTTAGATAACTCTGTACCAAATAAGCAAATAGACCCAGCAGTATGGGGTAAAAAACCCAGAATGGCACTTAAAAGAGTAGTTTTCCCGCCGCCGTTTGGTCCAACTATTCCTACATAGTCGCCTCTATTAATTGTAAATGCTGCATTTTCAATTACTGGTGTACCATTACGGGTTACATTAAGACCTTTTACTTCTAATATAGACCTCGTCATAGCTTGTTGCATAATAGCTGTCCTTTCTCATTTACTATTGTATCTACTAGTAGTAATTAATTAATAAATTGTTAATTATTTAGCCGCTAAACCTGTTTGTAAATTGGATAGATTTGTCTGCATTTGCTCCAAATAATCTAGGCCATCCATTGGACCTAGCATTAGGTAAAGTTTTAGCACTGTAACATTTTGACCTGTTTGGACTTGGACTTCTTTTTGTATTGTTTGAACATAATTACTTGCGTATACTGGGTCTACGTATAGTACATAGTTTTTGTATTCTTTCATTTCTTCAACTAGCTTTATTATAGTCTGAGCACTTGGCTGTTCATCTGCAGAAACTCCAATTACACTATGCTGAGTAAAGCCATATTGATCTGCTAGATAACCAAATGCTCCATGAGAAACAAAAATAACGTTGCTATGGGTATTTGAGAGGCTATTTCGATACGTTGCATCTAATTGTTCAAGTTGTCTCTCTAAAGTGTGCCACCTTTGTGTATAGTACTCTTCATGCTGTGGATCAGCTGATATTAGAATATTGTAAATAATTTCAGCCTGTTGCTTAGCCATATATGGACTTACCCAAGTGTGTGGATCATATAAACCGTGATCATGAGTATCATGGTCATCGTCATCGTCGTCATCATCGTGGTCGTCATTGTGTTTGTCTTCTTTGTTTGCTATAAGTGTTAAGTCTTCAGTTGTTTCAACATTTAACCGTTTTTTTGAGTTTGATAATGCTGGTAAGATTTCATCTTCCATCCAACTATCTGCGCCTGCACCGTTGTAGAAAATTATGTCTGCGTCTTCGGTGGCTCTTATATGTGAAACTGTGGGTTCCCAATTGTGAATTTCATTGTTATTGGGGATAAGTTGAGTTACTTCTACATAGTCCCCGCCGATTTGCTGTGTTATGTATGTTAGGGGGTAGAATGTTGTAACAATTTTTAATTTATCTGATGATTTAGTGGAGGAGGTACTTATGGAGGAATAGACGATAAAAGTTGTAACTAATAAGCTTATGATTATGATACCTGCGAGGAGGATTTTTTGATTATGGTTCATAAGCGTTTTTCGACATACAGATTATTAAACTTGTTTAAAACATTAATAAAACTTGAGTAAAACACTCCAAAAATTACTAAAAATTATTAATACACTAGGCACATGTTAACAAACAGATCAACATGACAATAATAAGCCTATCCATACCTGACGTTTTAGTCACACAAATAGACCAAGCCATAAAAGAAAAAGGCTACGCTAGCAGATCAGAAATCACCCGCCAAGCCCTAAGACATTACCTAACAGAAGACCTAACAATAGAAAACACACACGGAGAAACCGTAGCCACAATAACCCTCATCTACAACGAAAACATTAACAGACATCAACTATTCGAAGCCCAGCACATACACAGTGGTCTAGTAACAACATTCCTCCACACTCACATACACCAAGGACACTGCTTAGAAGTACTAATACTAAAAGGACAAGCAAACCTTATAAAAAAATTCATAGACAAACTACGCCAAAACGAGCAAATAACCCAAATCAAAACCTCAATCATAAACCAAAAATAACAAAACAATAAGTAAGTAAAATGGTGGGCCGAACCGGATTCGGACCGGCGACCTTCTGCACGTCAAGCAGATGTCCTAACCAGGCTAGACGACCGGCCCACAGCTAATATTGCATACTTGACGCCATGCAAGTATTAAACCGTTTCCATCTAAACCCCATTTCTTCAACTATTTTATCATAAACAATTAGCAACAATACACAGAACTATTCACTAACATTAGCAAATGTGTAGAAGTATAAAAATAAAAAAAAGATAAAAAAAGAAAGGTTATTTGTGGTGTTTACTTATTTCTTTTTAAGCATCAGTATAACAACAAGTGCTAGCATAATAACGATTACAATGCCTACGATGAAGGCATATAATGCATATTGCGGGCTAGAACTTGATGTAGCAGGTGTCACTACTAATTCTGTGTATGCTTCAGTGCGATAGTATGAATCTGAGCCGTCAAAGAGTGCATAGATATAGAATTGACCATCTTTATCAGGTGTAAAGTTAAAGCTAAACCTGCCGTTTGCATCACTTACTGTAGTCCCTAAGGTTACATAGTTACCATTAGGGTCAATAGCATCAATAGTAATCGGAACACCAGCAACCATTGGCTGTGGGAATTGGTCATAGACATAGAGCATCCATTCGCTCATGTGTTCGTCAGCAACTACTGGGACACCATTGGGGAAACGTAGCTTTAGTTCATCACTAGCTGTGCCTGGGGAAACATCTAAGATAGTGCCTCTAATCAGGCAGGGCGTGTTTACCGCTACTGCAACATCAGGAGCTGTAACAGACATTGAACTTGGACCTTTACCTATTGCGTAGATCTGCTGAGTATAAGTGTTTTGAGCAACAATGATGCTATCGCCAATAATTGAACGACCACCCCAATGAGTTTGACGGAATCCACCGTCTATTTGCCAGACAACCTCGCCGGTTTTTACATCAAGAGCAAAGTATGGTGCACCTCTTGGCTTAGGTTCTTGCGCGGAATGTTCTTCAGTACCAAAATAGATCATATCACATGAAACAAATTGTGGTCTAACCCACCAATTTGCGGCCAAATAAGATTCAGCGTATTTGTCGGATACCTCATGTACCCAAAGCGTTTCACCGGTCTTGACATCACGACAATATACAACACCTCCAGCACTAACTGAGATGTGTTTATGATATACGATAACGGTTTGAGAAGCTAAACTAGAGCCTACCCATGCATCTGCATAAGATTGTTGTTCTTGTGTTTTCCACATGTATTTTCCTGTCTCTAAGCTAAAGGCGTAATGATATCTGCTATTTTTTACCCATGTCGTAATTACCCGATCTTCATAGCTTATTGCTGACCACGAAAATGTGCCATTAGGATCATCGTCTGCGTCAGGTAATTTGTAAGCCTCATTTTTGAATAATACGCGTCCTTTCTCACCTGTTTTAAGGCTGATTGCTGATAGTGTCACTGTTCCACCTGTAGTACTACCCACGACAATGAGCTCTTCTGGTAATACAGATACTATAGAGCCTGTTAAGACTGTTCCTGCACCGATTGAAACGTTAAGGTCATAACCACGTGCTGTTGCATTATAAACAACGTTTTGGACTTGACTACCCCAACTATCCATCATACCAGATTTACCATTGGTCACTACCCAACTAGAGTTCCACTGTAATAGGTGATAGTTTGGATCAGCCGCTGTTCCATAGTTCACTAGTTGATATTTTAGCATTTCACCCATTGGACCATTATAAATTGTTCCAGAGGGAACATTAGTCATGTTGTATACAAGCTCACCATTTGCTGGCTCAATTGCATACATGGCCGTTCCACTAGCCACCCAAAGGTATGCCCATGTGCCACGGTTATTTAAACAAAGCCAAGTAAGCACTTGTCCTTGTGAAATTCTTGCGTCACTACCAATGCCAAAATCGTATGATTTCTCCCAGAGTGTTTTGCCTGTGTGTAAGTTGACTGCGACAATTGTGTTTCTTTGATAAGGAACAGAGCCATTTACTACGCCCATTGCGCCGCTATTTGCGTTTGCAGCTGTAGCTTGGCTATATGTACCACCGCGATTGTAGTATAGAATACCTGCGATAATGATAGCTCCTGCAAATTTTCCCTCATATGCATCACCATCTTGGAAACTAATTTCATAGTTATCTCCACCTGATAAGCCACCTAGAGTATCACCAATTGGCATGTTCCATAGAATGTGTGCAGTTTTAGGTGCATCATTATACGGAGCATAAGCATTGAGCGGTCTGGCTATCCAACTTCCTGTAATAGACCACCATTCACGGAATTGTGCATCAATAGGTCTAGTCCAATAGAAATCAGGCATCCTAAACCCAGGATAATCGGGATGATATTCATTTGTTACATGCATTATGAAAATTTCGCTTTCACTTGGCAGATAATATCCTGAGGCTATGTTAGCTAACCCTGAGTTATATTGTACTCCGTCGAATTTACATTGTAGTTTATAGTCTCCTTCTTTTGTTGGTGTATAACCAAGACCGACTGTGCCAGTAGACCAGGTCATGCGTGTAAACGTTTCAACATGACCATCAGGATCAGTAATTACCGCGGTTACGTTCCAGCCATCACCGTCACGCGCTAGTTGGTTTAGTAAACCAAAATTAATTAGGGTGGACTGTCCAACACCAGGTGTTTTTGGAATTGCATCAATGAAAGGATGTGTTCGAATTTCACGGTTCGTTTGTGCATTAGTAATGCCTGTAGCCGCAAACATTGAAGCAATAAACGATACTATTAGCAGCATCGCTATCGCTGAAAACATTTTATATTTAAACTGTCTAATTTTCTATTTCCTCCATAATCAAATAGTGGAAAAGACGTGTTTATAAAGTTAGCTGAAAAAATAGAATTTGCTATCTCCCTCCCCATAAAATTTTAGCAAAACATCACTTGTAAGCAAAAACTACACATTTATAAACAAATATAAAACTCATGATTTGTCATCACAGTCCAGTAAAGGACAGCTTAAGCATACCTCTGAAACTAACCGTCATCCCAATATGATTTATTGCTCATCAAAACTGTCTTTTTATAGTGCATGATTAATCCATTGCCATCTTTAAAAAATATTGTAACGACTATTTGTGATATTACTATGGGTCACTATATAAGTTGTTTTTGCGCGGTTTGAAATATAAAAATAGCACACATATAATACAGCCAAGCAGTACACTTACAATAATAAGCACTACCCAATAATAACCGTTCTCCACTATTTTCCCCTCTTCACTTGACACAAGATTAGATAACATGTCACTTGATTCTAGATTAACGAGCGGGTCATTTGTGTAACTTATGTCATAGTTATTATGACCTTGAGTAAAGGGGCTTGTCCAAGTAACGTTACTACCTATATTTGAATGGTACACAGCGTCATAAGCAGGGTCTCTATGATAATAGGCGGTAGATGCGTTATTATTTGAAAATGTTACTTCATCAGAAACAAAAAGGTTCCCAAGATTTTTAGTATCAACCCAAACTCCACCACCATGATCAGCAGTGTTACCTGAAATGTTACCGGTTATTACTCTGAAAACACCGTTTCCAATATACACACCACCACCATACTTGGCTCTGTTACCCGAAATCTCACTATCACTCATATTGAAAATATAATCTGTACACACGCCACCACCAAGGTTAGCTGTATTGCATGAAATTACACCACCAGATAAATCAAATGTACTAAAGATGAAATAGTTGTACACGCCGCCACCCTTATCTTCTGCAGTATTGCCAGAAATCATGCCTCCCTGCATGTTAATGCTACCATAGTAATTATACACTCCACCTCCAATTTTGGCATTATTACCACAAATAACTCCACCATCAGAGAGACTAACTTTACCATTATAGTTGTACACGCCGCCGCCATATTCAGCTGTGTTGCCTGAAATTTCGCCGCCAGACATACTAAAGTCATAACCGTTATTATACACTCCACCACCATGCGTGGATGTGTTATTAGAAATTTTGCCGCCCGAAATACTAAAAATGCCACAGTTTAAAACACCGCCACCACCGTTATTGTTAGCAATTCCACCCGCAGTCATTATGAGTGTGCCACTAAAATCAACGAGAGTGTTCACGTATAGATATATGAGTGGTTTTTTGTGATTTTATTTGGTTTTAACGGTTCTTTTTAATGGTTAAGTCACGTAT
>WRGM01000122.1 GCA_009787175.1 Candidatus Bathycorpusculum fermentans
GCAATCAATATCATAAAAGAGCTCCCGCAACCCCAAACAGAACTCTTTAGTCTCCACATAATCCTTCGATAAAGCTTCCGCCTCACGTAGCAAATGAGCCCAACACCTCTGCAACCGATCTGAGAAACTGCTATACGCCTTATGCCCATCACACCCAATAAACCCACCAAAACTGGATCCTAGCACCTCATCCAACACCTTCTTACCCCGACTACGGCGGACAACAAACAACGTACAAACAGATGTTGTAAACACCCAAAGCCAATAATTCACCCCATCCACCTTAACACTTGTCTCATCAACATTAACCACAGGTGATGTGCGAATCTGCTCTATCACACCTTGATATTCCTGCTGTAGATCGTCACTCACTCTTTGGGTGATTTCAAAAGCTGTAGCAGGAGACATGGGTAGACCATGTTGTTGCTCCATTTGTTCTGAGATTTTGTCAAAGGGTAGGCGCATGTCAAATTTCATAAGTACGGTTTGGGCCTGGGCGTTTTTTCCAAAGATGCCCTGTGGGGGACAGTCGGGGTGGATATGGGTCTCTTTGTGGTTGCAGTTTGTGCATTCTGTGTGGATTTTTAGGTAGTCGATTATTTGTCGGTGTTGGCGGTTGGGGATTTCTTCGATTAGGCAGTGGTCTATGTGGGTTTCTTTTATGGTGGGTGCGTGGCAGCAACTGCAGGTAGTTTGTTTTGAAGGAGTTATTATGGTGTTGGGTGTTTTTTGTTTTTGTCTTGTTTTGCCTTTGTGTCCTTTTGGTCTGCCGGGGTAGCGTTTTTGGTTTTGTGGTTTTGTGGTTGTTGTGGCTGTTTGTCTGGTTGTTTTGTAGAGGCGCATGGATGGTGGGGTATTGGGGTTTTGGTATCGTGTTAGGGCGCGTGTGAGTCTGCATATTTCTGTTTTGAGGGTTTGGTTTTCTTTTTGGAGTTGTTTGAGTTTTGTGCAGGTTTGTTGGCAGCAGCAGTAGTTGTTTTGGTGGTGGTGTTGGTGGTGGAGGGTTGACATGTTGGTGGTTTTATTGTGGTGTTTGTGTTGTTGTTTTGGGTAGTATGATGATGTAGGCTTGGTGTCCGATGTATTCTTTTGGGCAGCCTATTTTTGCTCCGTTGCCTATGGGGGTTACTTTGCCTTGGTAGTATCCTGTTATGTTTGTTATTGTGAGTGTTGTTTGTGGGTTTTGTTGTTTTTGTCTTGGCATATGTAGTATATACATTATTTATACTTATAAGGTTTTTGGCCACCAAACATTTAAAAATGATAGCGAGCCAAACACATACGAAAAAACGTTCAAAGCAAGGTGTAGTAATGCAGCAATCTAAAACACAATGCAACAACAATAACATAATAATAAGTCTAAATAACATCAAAACCGCAGGTTACATTCCCCTTAACACATTGCCTCTAACGGTTAAAAACGACAATAAACCACAAAAAACCTACTTACTACACAGGTTCAACGAAAAAAATTGTAAAACAATGATGATGAGCAGAAGAGTTGATGATTTATGAGGTTTTTACATTTATCTGATTTGCATATCGGTAAAATTGTACATAGTTTTTCCATGCTTGAAGAACAAAAACATGTTTTTCAACAAATACTTTGTTATGTACAATCAGAACAAGTTGACGCTGTCGTCATTGCAGGCGACATTTATGATCGCCCTATACCAGGAAATGAAGCCCTGCGAGTCTTTGACGACTTCCTAACAGAACTTGCCAACTACAACGTAACTGTTCTTTTAATTGCAGGTAATCATGATTCTCCGGATAGGATCTCTTACGCCAACCGTTTGCTCACAGACAAGCAATTATTTCTTTATGGGTCATTTAATGGTAAACTACAAAAAGTGACCCTAAACGACAAACACGGCAAAATAAATTTCTGGCTCCTACCCTTTATCAAACCCTTATCGGTGCAAGGTTTCTTTGAAGACCAACAAATTGAAAGTTATGATGACGCATTAGGAGCGGCACTTAAAACCGCTGACATCACCTATAATACACGCGACATTCTAGTCGCACACCAATTTTTCACTAAATCAGGAATTGAGCCTATTCGAAGCGACTCAGAACTAAACCCTGTGGGAGGGCTTGACGCAATAAACACAAACCTAATTGAAAAATTTGACTACGTCGCACTTGGACATTTGCACGGAACACAAAAAGTCAACGCCGAACACATCAGATATGCGGGGTCACCTTTAAAGTATTCAGCTTCAGAAATCCAACAAACCAAATCCATACTCCTTGTAGAGATAAATGAGAAAAATAATCTAACCACAAAAACACTGCCCTTAACGCCTATTCATGATATGCGTGAAATTAAGGGAAAAATCGAAGAATTAACAAGCAACACTTTTTCCTCCCAAATCAATAAAGAAGATTATATGCATGTGATCTTAACTGATGAAGAAGAAGTTCTTGATCCGATGGAAAAAATTCGCAGTATCTACCCCAATGTTATGACCGTTAAACGTGAAAACTCTAAAACAAACAACAATGCACTATTTGAGGTGCACCAAAATGCCGAGCAACAAACAACAACTCAGTTATCTATATATGAATTATTTAGTGAATTCTTTCTTGTTATCTGTGGTTCTGCTATGAGTCAAGAACAATCACGAATCGTAAAAGAACTATTAGAAACAGAGGGTGCTATCTAATGAAACCCCTAAAATTAACCATGAGCGCCTTTGGCTCCTACGCAGGAACAGAAATCATAGATTTTACTGCCCTTGGCACCAATGGGCTGTATCTAATTACCGGTGAGACGGGCGCAGGCAAAACAACAATTTTTGACGCCATATCCTTTGCCTTGTTTGGGGAAGCAAGTGGTAAAACACGTGACAAATGTCAAATGTTACGCTCAGATTTTGCAAAAGAAAAAACCAAAACTTGTGTAGAACTCGAATTCTTATCTAAAGACAAAAAATACAAAATAAAAAGAACTATAAAAGAAAAAGGTCAAGACGCTGACCTCATCCTACCAGACGGCAAATTAGTTAGCGGTAAACGTAACATTAATTCCCAAATCGCTGAAGTAGTAGGGCTTGATCGGGATCAGTTTGCACAAATCGTAATGATAGCACAAAACGATTTCCTCAGATTTCTACAAAGCAACACCGATGAACGATCAAAGATACTACGACGCATATTTGGTACAGAATCCTTAAAACAATTCCAAGAACAACTCAAAGAACTTGCAAAGAAAAAAGAAGACGAACGAAAACTAATTCTTCACGAATTCAACCGCTATAATGTTGATGTTTACAAACGAAACGAAAAGTTTACCGAATGGGAAACACAAATCCAAACAGACAAAGCAGAACTAAAAACAGCAAACCAACAACTTGAAGAATATAACAAACAAGAACTCACCTTAGCTACAGATCTTGCCATAGCTGAAGACTTGTACAAAAAATTTGAAAAACTCACCCAAACCAGATTAGAACTCGATGAGCATAACACAAAAGCAGAAGATATAGCAAACACAAAAACCTGCGTCTATCGTGGAGAAATAGCTCTCCATAAAGTAAAACCGCTATTTGATGAAGCAAAAAAAACAGCAATTAACTATACACAAGCACAACGTGATCTTACAGATGCCAAACAACAAGAAACAGCCGCCAACACTGAATTAGAACAAACAATCCACGTCATCGAAACCTTGCCACCTCTGGACAAAGCACAAAACGCCTTTAACACCTTACTAAAAGAATGGGAAAAAGAAACAGAAAAACAAAAACAACTAACCACACTACAAACAAATCGAGACGAAATTGTAGATAAACAAAACCAGTTAAACAAAGCCCAGCAAGAATTTACAATCACTTGTGATGAACTACAAAATTTACCATCTATTGAAGAGTATCAAACTGAACTTGACCATACCAGAACAAATTGGAAAACTGAAACAGATAAACTAACAAAATTATCAACTCTACAGAAAGATCTTGCCTTAATTACCAACAAACAAACTACCTTTAATCAAGAGCAAAAAACGTTTGAAGAGCTTAATGATGCTTTCAATAAAATTGATAAACAATATCGTTTAGTGGAGGAGGCGTTTCTTTGCAATCAAGCAGGTATTATCGCCGATAAACTATTAGAGGGCAAACCTTGTCCCGTTTGCGGCTCAACCAATCACCCGATGCCTGCTAAACTATCTGATAATAACATTACAGAAAAAGCACGTAAAACGGCCAATACTAATAAAGAGAAAGCCCAATCAAAACGTGAAAAAGCATCCTTAAAGTATAAAGAATTGGAAAGTGAACTTATCACGTTAATAAACCGGTTTAACGCTGACCTTTCACCCTTTATTGCTGAGGCAACAATTGAAACAGCAACAACTCTATTGCCCGAAATAATCAGCACAACACAATCAACCGTTAACACACTTTACGAAAAGAAACTTTTCACTGAACAAAAACTCTTGGAACTTAGAACAAAAACTGAAAAAACAACAAGTAAACACAATGAACTAAAACTTTCTGTTGAATCACTAAAAAGTGAAATCAAACCGATACTTAAGCGGTTTATAAGCGATTTATCCGAATTTATTCCAAACGCCAAATGGGAAACCTGTGAGACCAAACTTACAGAGTTACTTGCTCAAACACAAACATTAGTAAATGAATTAACTACTCGCAAGATGGGTGATGAGGCAGCACTTGATGAGCTTTCTAATAGTTGGGATTCTACAACTAAACGAAACATAGCCGCTAAGTCTGCAGTGGAGTCTGCTCAAACGCGAGTAAAAGAACGCACTACAACCGAACAAAAATCCTTAAAACTTTGTGAGAAGGCACAAACAGCCTATCAGATAGTTCTGCAAGAAAACGGGTTTGTTGATGAAGCAGAATATACCATTTCACTTATAACTGAAAACAAGTTGGTTGAACTAAACAAACAGATAACAGATTATGAGAAAAAGGGCGATCAACTTGTTCGGGATATTGATCGTTTAGAGGGTGAAACTATTGATAAAGAGCAGCCTAACATTGAAAAATTATTAGCCGACACAGAAGCAGTGCAAGTTAAATCAAAGAACTTACGCAATAGACGTGATGAGATTAACATTCGATTAAGTAACACCGAGACAGATCTTAAAAAGCTTCGTTGTGCTGCAGCTGATTTTGAGAAAAATGAGAAAACCTTTGCTACAGTTAAGCAGTTGTCTGATACTGCAAATGGTAAAGATACGGTTAATGGTAGTAGGCTTGATTTTGAAACTTTTGCGCAAAGAGCCTATTTTGAACGGGTGCTTTGTGCAGCTAATCAGCGGTTAAGGTTGATGAGTCAGGGTCGCTATTCTTTTCTGCGAAAAACTGATAGTGATGATGGGCGTAAAAAGATGGGGTTAGATATTGAGGTGTTAGATGCTTATACGGGTAAGACACGGTCTGCGGGTAGTCTTTCGGGTGGGGAATCGTTTATGGCGTCGCTTTCTTTGGCTTTGGGTTTGTCTGATGTTGTGCAACAAAATGCTGGTGGGGTTCATTTGGATGCAATGTTTATTGATGAAGGGTTTGGTTCTTTGGATGCTGAGGCTTTAGAACTTGCCATACGAACCCTGTCTGACATTGCGGGTGGAAACCGCATAATTGGCATAATTTCACATGTTACCGAACTAAGCGAACGCATTGACAAACAAGTCTATGTCAAAAAAACAACAGCTGGAAGCACTATAACCGTAAAAACATAAGTCGTCATCGCTCTTTCTTTTTGGGTAAATGCAACTATATAGAACAAAGCAGTCGTCTAATCGTGCAAAGGGTCAAATCATTTCACAATTCTTTGTCTTTTTAGTCGCATAAGCATTTGTAGTCACATTGGTAGCATTCCCAGGATCCTTTTTTAGGAGTGAATTCGGCATCATTGATTTTCCTAGTTATTTCCTGTATTTCCACTTGTATAGCTTCAATAGCCTGCTCTTCAGGAGCAAAAAATATTTTCTTATTCGACCGCAAAAACCACTCCCCAACTTTTAATTGACTATTACTACCATACATACCCCTAGCTGCGAGAGCGTAAACTAGTAATTGTATGTCTTTTTTAAGTTCATTTTGTGAAGGTACACTCTTACTTGTCTTATAATCGATAACCGTAAAACCAGACTCATCTTTATCAATACGATCAATTCTACCTCTAATACGCACCTCACCAATAGCAGTCTCAAACCACCGCTCAATATCCACGATCTCTGATTTACTCTTATTTTGTTCCTCTATGAAAACTTTCAAAATCTCTTTGGCTTCCGCATAGTCTCTTTGTTCATCAAGCTTTGACTGGTAACCCTCAGGATTCCAAAACTTAGCCAACAACTCCTCAGCAAGAACCACATCAACCCTTTGCCCTTCTTTTTGCATCCTTGTCAATTGCTCTGCAATATTGTGTACTGTTGAGCCGAAATCAAAATAGTATCGTGAACGCTCAGGAATTTTCATTACGTGGCGGTATTGGTATAGGCGTGGACATTTTTGGTAACTAGTAAATTGGGATACACTAAACACGTGATCCATAGGAACCGTTAAGGGTTTTTTGTTTAACGCTTCAAGTACCGAGTAGTTTGGTTCTTTGATTTTGTTGATTATTTCAGTTTGTATGTCCAAGTCTTTGTCATTTGATTTAGCAAAGAGGAGCAGGTTTTCTATAGCTTCTGTATAGCGGTGAGTGGTTAGGTTTGCTATTACTTGTTGGAGTAGCTCTGTTTTTAGTTGATTATCGGCAGTGGTTACTATTTCTTCTGCTATGTTTGTTTCGTCTGTTTTTTGTTGGGGGTCTATTTGTTGGAAGTCAATATCTTCTTTGTTTTGTTGGTAGTTGATTTCTTGTAGGAATTTTGAGGGTTTGGAGTCGGTTTTGTTTTCGCCGTAGCGTTTAGCGTAGGTTATGAATAGTTTTTCTTCTGCTCGGGTTAGGGCTACGTAGAAGAGTCGGCGTTCTTCTTGTAGGTGTAATTCTTTATCTTCATGTTCAGATTGTACCCCTTTTAGTAGTTCTTTGGGTATGGTGAATTTGTCTCTTTGATAGGTGGTGGGTATTTTGCGTTCGTTTACGTCGGGGATGATGACGACGGGGTATTGCATGCCTTTTACGCTATGGATTGTGGATATTACTATGGCTTGTTTGCTTGGGTCTTCTTCTTGGATTTTAAAGTTTGATGCAAAAGATAGGTAATCGGTAAAGTCTTCTAAACTGCTTTCTGGGTATATGTGGTTGAATTCTTCTACAAACTCGTAGAATTGGTTTATTAGGTGTATGTTGCGGGTGTTTTTTAGGGCTATTTCATATTTGTAGAGTTCTTGTTCAAAAAGTAAATTGTGTAAAAGTTCAAGGGGGCGGAGTCTTGTTTTGTCTTTTAGTATGTTTTGGATGGTTTGTTTGACTGTTAGAAATTTGAGTTTGTCTATGTTTATTTTGTTTATGTGTTCAAAGGTTTCGTATAGGGAAAGGTTGTTTTGGTCTGCGTAGTGGGTGAATCTGCATATATCGACTGGTTTTATGTCATAGTTGTGTCTGTTTAGGATTCGTATGATTTCGGCGTTATTTGCTAGGGGGTTATTACTTATTTTTAGAAGTGCTGTTATGTCTTTTATTATGGGTTCTTGGAAGAAGCCGGTTTCGCCTACAAAGTTGAAGGGTATACCTTGTTTTCTAAATGCTTTTATTATGGGTTCGGCGGTTGCTTTTCGTCTGCAAAGTATGGCTATGCTTTGTGGTGAATATTTTTTTAAGAGTTGTTTGGTGGTTGTTAGGATATAGTTTGCTTGTGCGGTGTCGTTTGGGGTTTCAGTGATGGTTATTTTTTCGCCGTCGGGGTTGTTTGTGAACATGTTTTTTATGGTTCGTTGCGGACTGTTTTGTATTAGGGTGTTGGCGGTGGCTACGATTTTTTTGGTGCTGCGATAGTTTTGTTCTAAGGTTTTTTCGATAAAGTTTGGAAAGATTTTTTTGAATTCAGCTATGTTTGTTAGGTGGGCTCCTCGAAATTTGTATATGCTTTGATCGTCATCTCCGACTACTGTTAGGTGACCGTGTTTTTGTGCAATTAAGCTGACTATTTGGAGTTGTATATAGTTGGTGTCTTGGAATTCATCCACTATTATGTATTTGAACTTCTTTTGATATTTGTGCAGAATTAAGGGCTTATTTTTTAGTAGGCTGTAGACTGCGTGGAGCATGTCGCCAAAGTCTATCATGTTGTTTTGAATTTTGTAGTTTTCGTAGGCTTGATAAATTTTTAGCATATCTTCTAAACTGTTTAACTCATCTTGTCTTTCTTCTTCATCTTCGTTATCTTCTTCTGTGGTTGTGGTTGTGGCTTGGGATTTTTTGTGGATTTGGATGTATTGTTGTAGGTCCTTGGGAGTTATGGCTTCGTCTTTGCATCGAGAGATAAAATTTTTCATCTCTTCGGCTAAGGTGTAGGGTTCATGATTAAATTCTAAATGCTCTATGCCAAAATTGTTAATGTTTTTTGTTAAATAAACTAATTGTGTAGTGTCTGTAATAATTTTAAAGTTGGAATTTAATTTTGTGCTAAGGATGTTGTCTTGTATTACTTGTTTGCAGAAAGAGTGAAATGTGGAAATGTATATATCTTCTGAACTATTTAGCAAGCTGGTTACTCTTACTTTTAGTTCTTCGGCTGCTTTTTGATTAAATGTTAAGGCCAGTATGCTTTCAGGGTTTAGACCGTTAGCAATTAGATAGGCTATTTTACTTGTCACCGTCATGGTTTTTCCTGAACCAGCACCAGCAATTATCAAAAGAGACCTATCAATTTCCTTTACCGCCTCAACTTGTTGAGCATTTAAATTGTTAAACAGATCTGTTGCAGCGGCTTTTTGCAATGAAATACTACTACTGGCTTTTTGCATATATGAGTGATGACCAAATTTACTTTTAACTCTTCTTCTCAGCCTTTAGAAAAACTGTCATTTTTCTTTTCTTTCATGTTTAAATATGATTGTATTTTGGTAAGATACACATGTTTTAAAGTGTTATGCAGTAATAAAGGCTAAATATGGTTTTAAAAAGAAAAAAAGCATTATTATGGCAGGGTTATTTATGAATGAACCTGACATATCTGTATCTGCAATGCACCGCATATGCTTAAAATCAGGAGCTGATCGTGTAAGTGAAGCGGCATCTAAAGAACTTGCAGTCACTCTGGAAAAAATTGGTTTAAAAATTGCTAAAGACGCTTTAGACTACGCATTACATTCAGGCCGAAAAACAATTAAAGTATGTATTTATCTCTCAGCAAAATTTTCGTTAACATTTAACCTTTCATGACATTTTTTTGCGCAACAAACACAGCTACATACACAAATTCCTGTATAGATGCTTTAATAAAAACACGCAAGCTAAATACATACCTTTTATCAGATGTTTCGCCAGAGCTAATTGCCGCTTGGGTTAAACACTACGGGCATAATCAATAAAAAGTTAAGTTGCTATAGTGATTTTGTATGAATCCTCAAAATTTGGATTAACCCACTTCCACACTACCAAAAACAAAGTTTTCAATTAAGAACAAGTTAAAAATAGAAAAAATTGGTTGAGTTTTTCCAGTACTAAAAAAGCCCACAACGGTGCGCCGAAGGCGCATTTTTGGGTACCCCCCAATTTTCAAAGCCTTTAACTTCCATAAATTTTCCGTAAATCTCAAGTAAAAGCATATTACACAGACACAAAAAATGGTTTGCCTACCATAAACATTTTATCCTCTAACTTACTTAGGAACTGTGCAAAAATAACGTGTGATTATTTGGTTGGTGAAATAATATAGTTCCATTCCCCATGTAAACCTACTTTTGAAATATTTACAGACTTTAACTCCTCATCACTAACCTTTTTCCCACAC
>WRGM01000123.1 GCA_009787175.1 Candidatus Bathycorpusculum fermentans
TAAGTCACGTATTTCTTCATCATTTTTCACACACTTACCACCTTACAGAGACCAAAATACCGAAAAACTATCTATAAGTAAACACTCTCGTTTTTTTGTCATGCGATGTGACTTTTTTTGAGTGTGTGATTGTAGTGTAGGCATAGGTTTATTTCTGGCTTAAAGCATAGTTGTTTTGCTCTGCTGTATTTTTTGTGCTTTTTCACAAATTCTCAAGACTACAGCAAGCATAAAGACCTATTGAAAAACCTCAACCGCACAAACAGCTAGTGGGTTATGGACGTATGGTTTTTTTATGTTAGATAGTTGTTGATATTGTTGTTTTCGTTTTTTGTTTTTAGTTTTTGGTAATGTCCTAATCCGAATGAGAGGATGCCTAAAACAACGGTGGATGCTATAAACAGGATTCTCGTTGTTTCAGTGTACATAACTACTGAAATGGTTGCTAGTACGAAGAAGAGTATTCCTACAATGTATAGTGCAATGTTTGAACGCATTTCTGTTTATACCTAAAGAGCTAATTTTACCTTTCTACTTAAATAATTTTCGAAGAAAAAACAGTTAGTCATCTTCAAAAAAATATGGTATTCGTATTTTTTAGTCTGTATGCTGAATCAAATTTGTTCGAAACCTTCTTAAAAGCTGTTGTATATATAAAAAAGCAGTGTTAAGTCGTTAATAGTTATGGTATTAGAAGGAGAATATATGATGGATAGTCAGAATAAAAAATTAACTAGAGCTAATGGAGCTCCCGTAGCAGATCATCAAAATGTCCAAACAGCGGGTCCACGTGGACCTATGGTCATGCAGGATGTTTGGTTTTTAGAAAAAATGGCACACTTTGACCGGGAGGTCATTCCTGAAAGACGCATGCACGCTAAGGGCAGCGGCGCATTTGGCACATTTACAATTACACATGACATAGCAAAATTTACAAAAGCAAAACTATTCTCAAATATCGGTAAAAAAACACCCGTTTTCACCCGCTTTTCCACAGTAGCCGGCGAACGCGGTGCCGCTGACGCTGAACGCGATATACGCGGATTTGCCGTAAAATTCTACACAGAAGAAGGCAACTGGGACTTAGTTGGCAACAATACCCCAGTATTTTTCATCCGCGACCCTATCCATTTCCCAGACCTTAACCATGCCGTAAAGCGTGACCCAAAAACTAACATGCGCTCCGCACAGAACAACTGGGACTTTTGGACAATGCTCCCCGAGTCCTTACACCAAATTACCATAACAATGTCCGACCGCGGTATACCCTATGGCTATAGACACATGCACGGCTTTGGCAGCCACACATACAGCCTAATTAATGATAAAAACGAACGTGTCTGGGTAAAATTACACCTGAAAACATTACAGGGTATAAAAAATCTCTCAAACGAAGAAGCCGAAGCCATAATCGCAAAAGACCGAGAAAGCGCACAAAATGACTTATACTCTGCTATAGAGCAAGGAAATTTCCCTAAATGGATAATGAACATCCAAATTATGACAGAAGAACAAGCTAAAAACCACAGAGATAACCCCTTTGATATAACAAAAGTCTGGAGCCATAAAGAATACCCCCTAATCGAAGTGGGCATATTAGAGCTTAACCGAAACCCAGAAAACTATTTCGCAGACGTCGAACAAGCTGCTTTCAACCCTGCTAACATAATCCCCGGCATAGGACTATCCCCTGATAAACTATTACAAGGTCGCCTATTTGCCTACGGAGACGCACAACGCTACCGCTTAGGCGTAAACCACACCTCTATACCTGTAAACGCTCCCAAAATCCCAGTACACTCCTACCACAGAGACGGACTTATGCGAGTAGACGGAAATTACGGAGCAACTAAAGGCTATCACCCAAACAGCTTTGACGAATGGACTGAACAGAAACAATACGCAGAACCAGCCCTTCCAATAGAGGGAACAGTAGCTAACCATGACCCATATGTAAACGATGACTGCTTCTATCAAGCAGGCGACCTATACCGCCTTATGACCGAAGACAAACGCCACATACTCATAAAAAACACAGCCACAAATATCGCTCCCGTAACAGACAACATCAAATACCGCCACGTCGCCCACTGCTACCTTGCAGATAAAGAATACGGAAAACAACTAACAGAAGCACTAAACCTAAAACTCGACAAAGTAATAGAACTCTCCAACATGAACAGACAAGAAAGACTACACGCCACTAGCGAAACACACTGGAAGTAACATACTTCTACACCCAACTTTTCACTAATATTTAACACAAACCTACCTAACCTCTCAAATACAAAACATAAATCAACAACCAAAAATTTTTGACAAAAAAATAACTAAAAACCGTAACTCTTGAAATTTACCCATATAATCAGGTTTTTATCTGTGATTTAGGGTTATTTTGATTAATTAAACCATATAATGCCATGATTATTTACCCATATATTTACCCATATGTAACTGCTCTCAGTGACCATACTTAAAGCCGTTCAACAAAGAAAAACCACAAAAATAACTTCAAATTGAGCCTAGATTTCATAACCTATGGGTAAAACTCAAAAGTTCAGGTAAAAAATAAAAAAGTAAAAAGGAAATTTTTGCTTATTCATCTACAGCTAAGCGACCAAGTTTAATACCTTGGTCTATAACCGCCGCCACCGCCGCGTCGGGCACGTCCAAATCCTCCACCGCGTCCCCGGAAGGGTCTGCGTGGTGGCTGCTCATATGTTTGGCTTGAAACATTGTTTTCTGTGTTTGCTTCAACTGATAGCGGTTCTGCTGCTAATTCAAGCTTGCCATATTTACCAGTGTTTAAGCGTATGTTGCCTTTAAATAGGGTAACATAACCGTTTTCAACACGGACGCTGTCGCCTTCGTTTATTTTTTCAATGTTATCATCCCAAAGTGTCAGGTAAACCACTCCTGTCTCGTCGCCTATTAGAGCGTCACTAACTTTATGTGGTGAACCATCTCTTCCCATGGGAATTTCTCGTGTTTCAGTCTTAGATACTACTTTGGCCGTAATGTTAACCGCGCGTGATTGTGGGGTTAACTCTCCGACTTTAGCTTCTACGGGTTCTCTTTTATTGTTTTCGAAAAAACCTTCAACAGCCAATCAATTCTACATCCTATTTTTGGTAATCTAAACTATGTACAGTATCTCTACACTTAAGTGTTTCGCTAATTTACTCGACCAAAACCGCGGGCATCCATATTAACCTGATAACACATAACTTTAAACATGAAAAAAACCTACAAGGTCATAGCAATCATTTGTACTTTAGCTATAGCCATAGGACTAGTAACATTTACACTGCTAACCTTACCCCCTTTAAATCTCCAACAAACAGCAACCCCCTCAACGTCTACATCTGCTAATACTCATATGGCAACATCTCCAAATCTTAAGCAGCCAACTTTTCACGGTGTTCCCGTATATAGTTACCGTGCAATCCAAGTGTATCCTCATGATTCTTCTGCTTTTACACAAGGATTAACATTTGATGATGATGGCTGTTTGATAGAAAGTACAGGTTTACTTGGAAATTCTAGTTTGCGGCGTGTAAATTTAGTTGATGGTCAAGTACTGCAGAAATTTGCTTTAGCCTCTGATTATTTTGGGGAAGGTGTAACTGTGGTTGATGATAGAGTTATTCAGTTAACTTGGCGAAATAGTGTGGGTTTTGTTTATGATAAATGTACTTTTGAGTTGTTGAATACTTTTTCTCTTGATACGGAGGGTTGGGGGTTGACTTATGATGGGAATTTTTTAATTATAAGTGATGGTACATCTGCTTTGTATTTTTTGGATTTAGTTACTTATCAGGTGGTTAAAAGTATTAATGTGTATGATGTTGCTGGTTTTGTAAAAAATCTTAATGAGTTGGAATATGTTAATGGCTTTGTTTATGCTAATATATGGTATAGTTCAAAAATTGCTGTAATAAATCCTATTACTGGTCAAATTACTGCTTACATAGATTTGGCTGACTTAGATCAGCGGTATACCTCAGAGAATTCTATGGCAGTGCTAAATGGAATTGCCTATAATTCGCAAACTGGACAGCTTTATGTTACAGGTAAACTTTGGTCAGATATTTATGAGATAGAGATACTTTGGACATAATCTTCCTATTACTCTCTATATGCCTGCTATTTCTTGTCGTATTTCAACGAAAACCCGTTTTATACGATTTGTATGGTAATGTTTTAATTTAGTGTGGTTTACGTTTATGGTGGGATTCTATTTGATTGATGAAGTTAAGTGTTCAAAGCATGTGTGTGACACGTTTACTGCGGTTAATGAGTTAGCTAAGCGGCGTGGGTTTTTTTGGTCGTCTTTTGAGATTTATGGTGGTAGTGGTGGTTTTGTAACTTATGGTCCTCTGGGTACGCGTTTGAAGCAGAATGTGGAGGCGCGTCTTCGTGAATTGTTTGTTAAACAGGTAGGTATTTTTGAGATGGAATCCTCTGTTATAGCGCCTGGTAAAGTATTTGAGGCTAGTGGCCATGTTGACCATTTTAAGGAGCCTATGGTTGAGTGTCAGGTGTGTCATACTCGTTTTAGGGCGGATCATCTTTTAGAGGAGAAGGGTGTTAGTAGTAAAGAGGCTGAGAAAATGTCTCTTGATGAGGTCGCGGCGGCTATTGGTTTTTATGGTATTGTGTGTCCGGATTGTAAGGGTGTTTTTGGTGTGCCTCAGCGTTATCTTACTATGTTTGAGACTACTATTGGTCCGTATAGTGGTGCTGTTGGTTATGGTAGGCCTGAGGCGGCGCAGAATATTTTTGTAGAGTTTAATCGTCTTTTTAATTGTGCGCGTGAAAAGTTGCCTTTTGGTGTTATTCAGATTGGTCATGCTCTTCGTAATGAGATTTCGCCTCGTCAGGGTCTTATTCGTCTGCGTGAGTTTACTATTTCTGATTTAGAATTCTTTTTTGATCCTGAAGACCCGAGCTGCCGCTTTATTTCTGAGGTGGCTGATGAGGTTTTGCCTATTTTGTTGTGTGATACTCGTTTGCGTGATTGTGAGACTGTCTCTTATTTTACTGTTCGTGAGGCTTTGGATAAAAAGATTATTCTTTGTGAGTGGCAGGCGTTTTTTATGGCTATGGCTAAGTGTTTTCTTGTAGAGTTGGGTGTGCCTGTGGAGAGGCAGCGTTTTCTTGAAAAGCTTTCTTGGGAGAAGGCTCATTATAGTGCGCAGAGTTTTGATCAGGAGGTTCTTGTTGATCGTTGGGGTTGGGTGGAGGTTTCTGGTCATGCTTATCGTACGGATTATGATTTATCTTGTCATATGAGAGCGAGTGGTGTTGATTTGCGTGTTTATAAGGAGTATGCTGTGCCTGTTGAGCGGGAGGGGTTAGTGGTTAGGCCTGTTATGGCAAAGTTTGGTCCTGCCTTTAAGGGTGATGCGGGTCGTGTTGCCTCTGAGTTGTCAGAGTTATCTGTTGAAAAAGTTGCTGCTGATTTAGATAGGGACGGGTATGTTCTGGTGGGTGATTATAAGGTTTTTAAGGATCAGGTTGAGATTAGCCATCAAAGGGTGGTTGAGCGTGGTACGCGTTTTATACCGCATGTGGTAGAGCCAAGTTTTGGTTGTGACCGCCTATTTTATGTAGCGCTTGAATATGCCTATAATGTTAAGGATGATCGTGTAATTCTAAGTTTTCCTCGCTACATAGCGCCTATTCAAGTAGGCATCTATCCCTTAATGGGCAAAGATGGTCTTGATGTTAAGGCTTTAGAGCTTCAGCGTGTGTTAACTAAGGCGGGTTTTATGACTGATTATGATGAGGCAGGTTCTATAGGTCGTCGTTATGCCCGTGCTGACGAAGCGGGTGTAGCGTTAGGTATAACTGTTGATTATGATACTCTACGCGATGATACTATAACTATTCGTGACCGAGATAGTTGGCGACAGGTGCGAGCGTCCATTAAAGATTTGTCTGAGTTGCTACGTAAGTATTTTGATGGGAAAATAGATTTTGAATTGTTAGGTGAAATAATTCAAAATAAGTAGCTACCTTTTTATCTAAACAAGTATACAAGTTGTTGTAAAAAAATATTGGATGTTGAGAGGAGCGCAAAAATAGTTTGGTACTTCCTGCAGAAACAGAAGAGCGAGTGAAGCGTAGAGCATTAAATACATGTTCTGATAACCTGCGTAAAGTGGTAGATGTTACACGGAAAATTCCCCAGATAGCTGAATACTTTGTATCTGGCGATAAAGAGAATGCAAAAAAGTTGTTACTTGAGATACGTGCGGGTGAAGAAGAAGTTGTAAAATCCAGACGTTTGGTAAGTCAAGAGCTTGCTGAAATTGGCGCTATTCTCATAAATAGAGAAGATTTCCTAAGATTTACAAATCTATCAAGCGAAATAGCTGATTTCTCTGAAGGCATAGCTTTCTATTTAATAGAAATCATGGAACACAACTGGAATGTAACGGCTGATATAAAAACAGATTTAGCCGCCCTATCATCCGCCGTTCTTGATACAGTACTAAAGCTACGTGAAACTATGATGGTTCTCAATTACGGGTCACAGAAAACTTTGGAACGCGCAAAGGATGTTGAAATAGCTGAACGTATAGTAGATGAACAATATCGTACATTAACTATCAAAGTTTTAAGCAGTAAACTTGACACGCCAGTACTATTTCTACTTCGCGATATACTGCAAATGCTTGAAAACTCTGCTGATAAAGCCGAAGATGCTGCTGATACTGCACGCATGCTATCTATGGTAATGTAAAATTGACCGAAAACCTTGGAAACCGAAAAATCAAGGTTGAACTCATAGACAACTTCTTAATAGTATGGAACCCTAAAGAGGGTTCACACTTATATAAAACAGCTTACTACGGCAAACCCTTAGGCATTTCTAAACCAAAAATTCCCGAATTCGACGCCCCCCTCATTTTAGACCTAATGGAAGGTCTATACCTTGCCGAAACGGGACAGGTAGAAATTATAGAAAACAAAAAACCCGTAAGCCTAAAAACCCTGCGAAAAAAAGCCATGCAACTCTACGACAAATTCGAAGACAAATACACAGTTTACCATGACTTGCGAACAAATGAGCTAATAGTTACTCCCGGCATAAAATTCGGATGTGACTTTGCCGTCTACAAATACGGTCCCGGTATAGAACACGCACCATACATGATATCAGTAAAACCTAAAGACAGCACCCTATCAGCAACAGAAATAGTAAAAGCAGGAAGACTAGCAACAACCGTACGCAAACGCTTCATAATAGCCATACCCGACAAAGACATTGGTAACAACAAAAAAGACGACAACGCAACCGAAGATGATGATAACGTTGATGGTAAATGTTGTGTGCCTGTAGCGGATAGGGATGTTAAGTATTTAATGTTTAAATGGTTTAAGGCGTAGTTTGATTACTCATTATTGTCTGATTAATTATTTCGCCTTTAATTTTCTGATGAGGATAAACTTTTGCTGCCGACAAAATACAGCCTTCATCAGCTGTTACGTCATCTGCTATTATTGTTATGTCTGAAATTTTTGTTGGATTACTCTGTGTTGAACAGATTTTTACATGTCTGCCTAATATGCTATCCTTAATCTCTGCATAGTCTCCAATTACTGCTCTATCCATAATTGCTGAGTTACTAATAGCAGCGTTTTTACCTATGTATGTAAAATTGTCAATGCAGCAATTACTTAAAACTGCGCCGTCTTCTATTAGACAGTGACGACCAATTAAGACAGAGCCTTTTATCTGAATTTTCTTCTGTTGAATTTTCTGCACAATCTGCCTGCGGACTTTTTCTGAATCACTACTTTTTCCCTGTACACAAACAAAGCTACACTCATCAATCTGCAAACGCTCCTCAAAATCACTCAATGTTGAAATCCTAGTTTTCAATAAATGCTTCATAGCTTCTAAATAATTTCTAGGTGTACCAACATCAAACCAACTATTCTCCAGCCTATAGCCGTAAACGGGATAGCCCGCTTCAATAACATAGGGTATAAAGTCATAGCCAAAATCAAGACGTTTCCCGTCCTTTATAATCTGCTGTACCCCTTTTTCTTTGAATATTTTCCTAACATTAGGCGAAATTACATACAACCCAGTATTTGCCAAGTTACTCGGAGCATCTTCAGGTAACGGTTTTTCAACAAACCGCCTTATCCTTCCATTTTTATCTATATCCGCAATACCTAAGCCTTCAACATTGTCTACTTTTCGAAGCACAATAGTTAACGCTGCCTCTTTCTCCTTATGAAAATCTATTAAATTCTTAATATTAATATCAAAAACGTTATCACCCTGCACAGCAAAAACAGGCTTTTTCAAATTATAATATTCCATATTAATCCTTGCAGAATCCGCACTACCTAAATCATCAACATTAGGTTGATACCTAATATGCACACGTGGCTTAATACTATGATATGCACTAAACCCGTAGCCTGACTCAAAATAGTCATAAAGATTACAATAATTAGTATAACCCTTAACACCAAAAATTATATTCCTAACCCCTTGAGACGCTAGGGAGAGAAGAGAGTACTCTACAAGTGGCTTATTTAACAATCGTAAACATGCCTTACTCGTTTCAGCAGTTAAAGGCAACAAACGAGTCGCTCTTCCACCTACTGGAATGATAACTTGCAAATTCTTTGGCAAGTAATAATCCTCAACACCACTATTTACCAAGGCACATTTATCGCTCAAGCACTTCACCATCTACAACTCGGTAAGCATAGGTAAACAGACCTTTTAAAACTACCTCTAACTTCATTATTTTAGATGAAATTTTATAACGGACTCTATCAACTATACTACTGGTAATTAGCAGTATGAGTAAACTTTATGGTTTTATAAAGTTAATGCGACCCGTTAATTGTGCAATGATGGGCTTTGCAGTATTTGTAGGTGCATTCTTGGCGTATCCACATTTTGATTTAAACTGGTTTAACATTTTATGTGGCTTTTTAACTGGTTTTACTTTCTGCGCTGCTGCTATGGTAATTAATGATTATTATGATCGTAAAATTGACGCTATAAATGAACCGCAAAGACCCATTCCAAGCGGTTTAGTATCCTCAAAAGAGGCTCTAGTGCTTATGTCTATTTTGATAATTGTGGGTTCGCTTTTTTCTTTTCTTGCCGCTCCATATGGACTACGTTGTTTTATCGTTGCTGCTATATCATTAGTTATAACTGCATCGTATTTGACTGTGGGTAAACGTAGTGGTTTACCCGGTAATTTTCTAGTAAGTGCTTGTGTAGCTATACCCTTCATTTACGGTAGTATAACAGCTATTGGGACTGTTGGATTAAATGTTGTGCTGTTTGCCTCTATGGCGTTTCTTTCTAACACTGGACGCGAAATTACTAAGGGTATTGTAGATGTTAAAGGGGATAGTGTTGAGAATGTAAAAACTTTGGCGGTACGTTTCGGAGAGAAAACTGCGGCAGTTGTTGCCGTTGGCTTTTTTATGACTGCTGTAGCATTAACACCTCTCACCTGGTACCTAGATTTAGTAGGTATACTCTTTATCCCCTTTGTCCTTGTAACCGACATAGGTCTAATAGTCTGCTCTGCTTTTCTACTTTTGAACGCTTCCCGAGAAAAAGCAAGAAAAATTAAAAACGTGATTTTACTGCTCTTTTTAACTGGTCTAATAGCATATCTCTTCGGCGCGTTATCTCTTAGTTTTCTCTGAACCATTTTATTCTTTTCATATATATTTGTGTTAACGGTACTTTAAAATTAACGTAGTATTCTTAATGTAGCAACTTTACGTTTTATAGTTTATGGTGTATTGTGTTGGGTGTTGTGAAGTTAATGGAGCCCATACCAGTACGAGTTAGAGAGGCAATTGTGAAACATAAGCAGGCAGGTAAATCTGGACGAGAAATCGCTCAATGGTTAATGATTCATAATCAAACAGTTAGCAGAGTATGGCAGCAGTTCCTAACCACTGGAAACGTTACACCTAAACCTAAAAACAGTGGAAGAAAACCAAAAATCAACAAAGAAACCATGGAAAAAATCCTCACCAAAATAGA
>WRGM01000124.1 GCA_009787175.1 Candidatus Bathycorpusculum fermentans
TCATCATGCACAAAATAGTCATCGGTTTGATCATAAACTTTTGGTTCTTCAAAAGAGACCTACCATTTCACTTAACTTAGGACACCACCTACAATTAATAGTTTTTCCTAAATCAGCTAAAGAGTGTCTTCTTCCATTTCTAACTTGAAATCATACTATAAACGCTTTTGCTTTATGGCTTGGTAACGCCTGTTTTTAGATGTACGCTGAGAAATGGTGTTTCTAAAAATTGAAAAAGGGTGGGGAGTGCTAAAGTTTTTGTTTTAAAATTTTGCTAACAAGATCTGGGGTGGCTTTGCCTCGTACTTCTTTCATTACTATACCCATTAACATGCCAAACGCGTTTTTATTGTTCTGCTCGATTACCTGTTTATTAGCGGTGATAATACCTTCAACAATAGTTTCCAAATCTGCTTCTGTAAGCATTTTCAAACCTAACGCGGTTGTTGCATTTTGAACTGTTTTGTCCTCATTTTTTGTTAGCCAGCTGAAAACTTCGGCTATTGCTTCTTTAGCAAGCGCGCCTGAGCCAACAGCGGCAAATAATGCTTTAATTTGTTCTTCATTGACATTTTCAACAGCAATACCGTCACGTTTGAGTGCTTTCATAGTTTCTGTGAGAAATGCTGCGACAGTGGAAACGGCGATAGTGCTATTTTCTTTAACGATTTCTTCAAACAGACTGGCATATTCAGAGTCTATAATTTGTTTTGATAGTTTTTCATTTAATGTGTATTGTTTCATTAAGCGTGTAAGTTTCTTCTCAGCTGGCTCTGGTAGATTAGCTTGAACATTTTTGACAAGTTCTTCTGTTATTGATTGAGCGGGGATATCTGTTTCAGGATACATTCTAGCTGCGCCGGGGCGTGGTCGCATGTAACGTGTTGTGCCGTCATCTTTGGCTGTTCTGGTTTCAGCGGGTATACCTGTAAGGGCTTCTTGTGCACGCTCTATTACTGCTTTAAGGGCGTCTTTACAGTTCTCTTCTATGTCAGCAACAAATATGACACTATCGTTTTCTGCGGCGTTAACATTTTTACATACTTTTGCTACCTCTTCTGGTGTTATACCGTAATTGGGCATTTCGTCTGTGTGAAATATTCCTCCAACTCTGCCCCAAAATTTAGCATAATCAGAGAGTTCTGAGCCAACACGAAAATTAGGCACCAACTCTCTACCTAAAAGACCAGCGAATCCTGCAAGTTTAACTGCAAAAACCTTATAGTTTTTATCTACAGCTTTCCGTATAACCTTAGATTTAGACTCTCTAAATACCTCCGTAACATCAACAAACTCTGCCTTCAAGCTATCCCTAGTTACCCCACGACTACATAGTTCCTCTTTTACCTCAAGCAGACCAAGCTGACGCTGCACTTCATATTCAATTACAGTTGAAATAAGTTCTAATTCCTGAACCCCTTTAATTTCAATTAATGCACCATTTGAAATTGACACATTAAGATCCTGACGAATAACACCTAAACCACGCATAACCCTGCCCGTATCACGCAAAATCCTGCCAATAACCAAAGCAACATGCTGTGCCTCAAGCGGTGAATAAATCACCGGAGCGGTGGCAACTTCAATTAATGGAATACCCAGACGATCCACACGATAACGAATAGTTTTACCCTCATCTTCCACACATATCTTACGCGCCGCATCCTCCTCAAGACTCGCCGCCTGCATAGGAATAACTTTCTCCCCAACTTTTATCCAACCATCTAAGGCAATTATACACGTACGCTGAAAACCCGTAGTATTTGAACCATCAATAACCGTTTTACGCATAACATGCACTTCATCAACAGGCTGCATATTCATCATAAGCGACGCCGAAAGAACAACCTTTAACGCATCAAAATTCAACAAATGAGGCGGCTCTTCATCCATTTCAACAAGACATGAACATTTACTATTTGCCTCATATATGATTTTAACACCCTTTTGGAACTCAAAAAACGCTGCCGGATCAACTTGCCCTAACTCACTTTGCGTAGGACGAAGACGACGCAAAAAAGCCGTTTCAGGCTCATCTTTAAACAATTCAGGCTGACAATTACAAAACAACTTTGAACTAACATTAAGCTGCTGATGAATCTCTAAACCAACTTTTAAACCAATCTTTACATAATCAATACCAGACATTTCACTACGCCCCATAAACAATTTTTTCTTGAGGAAGAGTACATAACGTAAATTCCCCCGCAATATCCGTTATCAACAACCGCTTAGCCTCATCTAAATCACTAGCCTGCCCAAGCACCCACATAAGCTTAACAAGACCCGTCTCAGGAAACATGTCCTCAAGCGGGATAACACCCAAATTCAACAAGTCCCTACCTGTATCATAAACATTCATGTTAACCCTACCCCAAATACACTGAGAAGCAAGAGCAACAATTACCCCTTTTGCTATAGCATTTTTAATAGCATCAAAACAGACCTTGCTAACATGCCCTAAACCAGAACCTTCCAGCAAAATACCCCTAAAACCTTGATTAACATAAAAATCAATAACCGCTGGATCCATACCTGGATAAAATTTAACAAGCGCAACTTTCTCACAAAAATCCGGCTTTAACACCAACTGCCTTGAAAGATCCCGATGCTTATAATCATCCTGCTGCATGATAATTTCTTGATTTAACACCTTAGCTATTGGAAAACCGTTGATAGATTTGAATGTATCACGACGACTTGTATGACATTTACGCGCTTTAACACCTCTATGCACAACAATAACCGAATCAGAGATTGTCTCATGCATAGCTAAACCCACTTCAGCAAAAGGAGCTTCCCCTGCCGCTTTAACCGCGCCAATTAAATTAGTTGCAGCATCACTACTTGGACGGTCAGATGAACGCTGAGATCCAACAAAAACTACTGGAACTGGCAAATTTTGCAACGCAAAACTTAACGCCGCTGCAGTATACCCCATAGTATCTGTACCATGAGCAATTACAACACCATCTACCCCTTGACTTATCCGTTCAGCAACTTTTCGAGCAAGTATAGTCCAATTTTTTGGAGTTAAATTTTCACTATAGATACTAAACACAATTTCCGTATCAACACGGGCAACTTCTGAAAGCTCAGGCACAACACCATAAAGATCACTTGCCGACATAGCTGAGCGAACCGCACCCGTTCTATAGTCAACACGACTTGCAATAGTCCCACCTGTACCCATAATTACAATATGAGGCAAAGCAGAATTCTGCTCAGGCAAAGAAGGCGACGCAAACATAGGTTTAGCACCAACACCAATCTTTTCTACAACAACTTTTTCAGAAGCAACTATACCCACATTATAGCCGCTTTTCATTTTTATAATAATATTTGCTGCATCTCCCAATTCAGAACGAGGAATTAGGATACCCTCATAGGTTTTACCCTTACTGGTAATACGCACAATATCTCCAACTTGACAATTAGCATCTCTAAGCAAACGCAACGCCATATCTTTGTAACCTGAATTTTCAATTTCACTCATACTTATCTTCTCTATCAAATAGTAAACCTAACGCTCTGCCTAAAACGCACGGTTCTATGTTACCTAATGCATACAGTACTAAAAACTTTTTTAAATAAACCTGCAGAAAAAATTAAAAAAAAGATTTTTTCCCGTATTTTCTTCTTATATGACTCCCTATTGTTGCGTAGCTTTTTTATAAGGGCTAACACAAATATGCAAGTTAAGTAGGTGCAAAAAGTGCCCAAAATTAAAGTTGCATTAATCGGTGTTGGAAATTGTGCTTCAGCTTTCCTTCAAGGTTTAAGTTATTATGGAAAAACTGAAAAGGCAGAAGACTTTGTTGGCTTACGAAACCCAACATTGGCAGGTTATGTTCCAAATGACATAGCTGTTGTCGCAGCTTTTGATGTAGATGACCGAAAAATTGGATTAGATCTCTCAGAAGCAATTTACGCTGAATCAAACAATACACCACAAATTTCACAAGTACCAAAAACAGGTGTTATAGTAAACAAAGGGTCGCTCCTTGATGGAGTTGGAGAATCAACTAAGCAAATGATTCATGTAAGTAACAAGGCTGAGGTTGACATAGTTAAAATCCTTAAAGAATCAGGAGCTGAAATAGTTATAAACTTGCTTCCAAGTGGAGCAGTTAAAGCAACTGAATACTATGCAAAACAAGCCATCGCGGCAAGATGTGCATTTATCAATGCAACACCAAACTTTATCGCAAGCGACCCTGCATGGGAAAAACAATTCAAAGAAGCAAACCTACCCCTTGTCGGCGATGATTTAGTAGATCAAATAGGCTCAACAGCATTACATAAAACATTACTTAAACTACTCTCTGGCAGTGGAGTAAAAATCACTGAAACTTATCAACTTGACGTCGGCGGCGGCGCAGAATCCGTTGACACTCTCGAACGCACAAGAGACGCAAAACGTACAATTAAAACAGAAGCAGTCGCTTCAGCGTTACCATATAAAACACAAATTGTCGCAGGCTCAACTGATTATGTTGATTTCCTACAAAACAAACGCGACAGCTATTTCTATATTGACGGCGTTTACTTCTGCAATACACCTATTAAAATTGACCTTAAATTCCAAACAGTTGACGCACCAAACGCAGGAAGCGTACTTCTAGATGTCGTACGCGCAGTCAAAGTAGCAATAACTAAAAAACAAACAGGTGCAATTGAAACAATTTGCGCCTACGGCTTTAAACGCCCACCCAAAACGTCTTCAATAGCAACAGCTGAGGAAGACTTTAAACGCTACACAACAAACGCCTAACCCTTCTTTTCTCTTTCTAAAAAAAGATATCTTTTAAAATATTTAGAACTGTGTTAGAGATGTACCTGTGATTTCTTCTATTTCTTTTATTACCTGCTCTCTTATACAATTCTTTTTCAGCGAACTTTTCAACTTGTCAATTGTCTGAACCGGCGTAGGATCAGCCCCATGCAGTACAGCTAGATAATTACTCAAAAAATCAGCCACAGCAACAACTGATAACATCTTTGCAAGATTACACCTACCCTGACTCCATATCTCATAAATACCTGTAACTGACTTTTCTATAAGCTCCTTTGTTATCTCAATACGACTACGTATCTCCACAGGTTCATCTTTATCTCGGATAAAAATTGCAGCAAAAACATCTTTCATGTTTTCACTCTTTTCATACCCAACTATTTCATTATGATTCAACTCAGGCAAATTATCCCACTTTGACATCATTTTAGCATTCTCATTAATCTGCTGCTTAAGCCGCCTTGCAACACTACTGAAAACACCAAAACCATAAATCATAGGAATGTGCCCTTCAATATTTACCGCTAATGTCTTTGCCAAACTATCTTTAACTGGAACTTCAATAGCATTTTGCAACTCAATATCCCTTATAAATGGTAATGCTTCATCAAGTTCATCAGAAACCCTTGATGTTAAACCCATTTTCTCAAGAAAAACCAGCAACGGTATGAGCATGTAGGGTAAAGCTACACGAGGCGGCATACCTGATGGAACCTGCAAATAGGGAATATCTAGTCGTTTTGCAATCTCCATAAGTGTACCCCCACTTGTTATACAATAAATCATACACCTCTTCTTAATAGCATCACGAAGAGCGCTCAGAGTCTCTTCTGTATCACCCGTATAACTGGTTACAAGAACCAACGTTTCTTCGCCAGCATAAGCAGGCAAATGATACTCCCTATTAACCTCTACAGGAACATTTACATTATCTTTTGCCCAATCTTTAAGAAGCTCACCACCTATAGCTGAACCACCCATACCTGTAACAATTATGTTACTAGGCTTAGAATAACTAGTTACCATGCTTCCAGCCAGTTCAGCTGCTTTCAAATAATGCATATGCATGCTAAGACAATAATCTAACATACCCGCTTTATCTACAGCCTTTATACTTGTATAATCCTCTAGATAATGTTTGTCCATCACTTAAACCTCAAGGATCCTTCTTATTTTTATATCTCATACACCCTTTTAAGCTGAACGTAATAAACGTGTAGGAATAAGACGGTTTGAACAAACATAAACTATCAATAGCTATTCCAGCATCCATAATTTCTGACACACCACATCTACGAGAAAAAACCTCCAAAATAGGTTTAATCGCTCGAACAGCTGCAATCTTTAGAGTACACGAAATAATAATTTACCCCGACAATACACATACAAAGCAAACCAAGGAAATAGCGCTTATCGCAAAAATATTAAACTACATAGAAACCCCACAGTATCTGAGAAAAAACCTCTACAAGATAGAACCCGACCTACAGTACGCTGGAATACTCCCGCCACTACGCACACCCCACCACCCAGTCAGCGGCAAAAACCGTGACCTAAAAATCGGCGAATACCGCGAAGGATTAATCTTAAACCAAACAAAAGAAGGCCTAATAGTCGACATCGGCGTACAAAACACAGCGTTACTACGTGAACGTCAATTCTCTATCGGCGAACGTTTAACTGTACAAGTTATAACAAATGGCGACCGCATTGAGGTACAAACTGTTAATCGTGACTATGTACCTACTTATTGGGGTTATCGCGTTAAAATCGAAAACCAAACATTTGGGCACATGTTACAAACTGAACAATTTGATTTGGTAATTTCAACTGCACGTATCGCTAAAAATTTTACTGATATAGCTAATAAAATTGCAGAACGCTGGAATACTTCTGAACGCATATTGATCGCATTTGGAGCACCTTCACGCGGGTTGCATGAAATCGCTAAAGATGAAGGATTGCGCATTGAAAAAATTTCAGATTTTGTGGTTAACACTATTCCCCAACAAGGAACAGCTACTGTACGAACAGAAGAGGCACTCTTAGCAACTTTAGCAATATTTAACCTAAAAATTTTAACAAAAAAGTCTGATTAGTTCTGATTTTTCTCATAAATTTGGGTAAACAAATAAATGTTCCTCACGTTATCTTTTCTTCTATGCCAACTTTTGATGTTGCTATGCCACTGGTGCTACTGCTTGTTATAACAGTAGCCCTTTTCTTATACCGACGAGCTGAAAAAAGACTTAAAACCTCAGTTGAGAAAAGTGAATTTCAAACAAGAGATAAGCTTATGGTTATTGGGGTAATAGCTATTGTCTTTTCAACAATAGCTTTAACTTCTTTTCTCAATCCTGGAAACATGTTTGGAAACATTATTTTATCCATGTTTTTAGGCTCTTATTCAATGCTACTGTTTACACTTGCTTACTTATTTTCAGACACCAAAAAACGAGTTACTCAACTTTTTTCCATAGGCTTTGGCGTTGTTAGCCTCTTTTTAGGGTTATATAGTTTATTATTAGAACAACTTCAGGATTCTGCTACAATATTTAGAGCAGGCACATTTTTGGGATTAGCCATTATATGTTTTATAATTGCGATTTATGAACACAGAAAAGCTGCTGATGAAAAGAAGGCTAAATGGTATCTTGCTATACAACCACCCGCACTATTTCTATTTATGTTCCTGTTCTTCAACGTGCTTCATTTTGAAGGCACATTAAATATTTGGTTCCCTGCATTGCTAGATATATTTGGAGTAACATTTGCGGTTCTGATTATCTTATATCTTAGTTCACTATTTAACTGGAAAACTGTTGGAATTTTCGCCGCCATATTAACTCTTATAGATATAATACTGGTCTTTAGTGGACCTATGGTTGCCGCGGCAGAAACATTTACTGGACTGGGTCTTCCCGCTTTAATTTATCTGCCAAATGTTCCCCTTATATCTGCTGACCCTGGATCTTTTAATATATTGGGTTTTGCAGCTCGCGGACTTGGACTTGGAGACTTTTTCTTTGCCGGCATTTTAGCTATTCAAACATTCAATAAATTCAATAAAAAATACGCTTACGCCTCTATCGTTTCAATGGTTATATCTTTTGGAATCTGGGAAGCATATCTGCCAGAAATATGCACCTTTTTTGACATTCGCGGATTCCCAGCAACAGTATGCATAATCACAGGATGGATACCCATAGCCGTTATAGCTACTCTGCTACATAAGAAACAAAAAGACCCCTCTTCTCCTTCTTCTCCCATTCAAATAGCCTCTCTTGAGGATTCCCTCTAGCTTTTTAAGTAGAAAACGTTTGGGTTAATGATGTTTTATGCTGTATTGCTTGGATAAGAAATTTATAAAGAATTGTTTATACAGGTGTTCCACGCTAATCAGTAACCTCTATACTGCGAAAGGTTATTAAGGTATAGGGCTTTCATTTAAGCGACAATATAATGCAGGTGTTAACTGCAATTCATGGCAATGACCAACTTGTTGATCAGAGTCATGAAAGATTAAAAAAAGTCAAATGAAGAGGTGAAAAGATATGGAAAACATTTACGCAGCAATGCTCCTTCACAAGGCAGGTAAAGAAATCACTGAAGCATCAGTTACAAGCGTCCTTACAGCAGCAGGTATAACTGTTGACGCAGTTCAAGTTAAAGCACTTGTTGCATCACTTAGCGAAGTAAACATTGATGAAGCAATCAAAGCAGCACCAACCATGATGGCAGCAGTTCCAACAGCACCAGCAGCAGGTAACGAAACTAAAGCAGCAGCACCAGTAGACAACAAGAAGAAAGCTGAAGAAGATAAAGCCAAAGAGGAAGCAGCACTAGAAGGATTAGGCGCACTATTCGGTTAAACACGCCCCACTCTTAATATTTTCACAACCAATTTTTCCCTATCAACTATTTTCCAAAACTTAATAGAAGTAGAACATATTTTATGTATGCATCACAAAATAAACACTAAAAAACACCAGTTTAACCGATATACAAAACATCATCTCTATGGAAATATAAACCACATTTTCACTGAAAGCTAAACACATACTAAAAAATGCCAATACGCATGTTAATAACATATTAAAGCACCTTTTCAAACCAAAATTACATTTACTCTAACATCTATAACTAATAGACATTCTTAAATTGTTAAACTGCATTTCAATAGGTAGGTATTAAAAATGGCGCAACCAAACTACAAAACAGTTTTCGTTTTCCTCGACACAGATAAATATTGCAGTCCATTCGACTTACTAGTAGCTGTAGACTGCTTCCCAGATTCTATGATATTCAAATACGAAAATGTAACAGGCGAAGATGCCCCCAAAATCGTCTTCGACCTCCTCTTCCCCCGCGGTCCAGCAGGCGCAGCCCACACAAAAATATTCATCAACGGCAGCAACTTTGAAGAAGTAGAAAAAGTCGTCACCGCAACCCAAAACGCCATGAAATCAGCCCCATGGGGAAACAGCATAATAGTCGACCCAAGAGGCGGATACTCAACAGCAGCCGCAGCAGTAGCAAAAACCTTCGGTACCGCAATGGAAAAAGGCCTAGGCAACCTCGAAAACAAAAAAGTTGTAATACTCGCCGGCACAGGACCAGTAGGCCAAACCGCCGCACGCATTTACGCCGCAGAAAAAGCAGATGTAACAATCACCAGCCGCAGCCTCGCTAAAGGACAAATTATTGCCGATAACATCAATGCTGAAGTTGGCACACAAAGAGTCAAAGTCGTTGAAGTTAGCAGACCAGAACAGACTGCTGCAGCAATATGTGATGCAGAAATTATCCTCGCCGCAGGAGCTGGCGGAATTCAACTCTTATCTAAAGCAGATATAGACTCTGCAGCAAAATGCAAAATCATAGCAGACATTAACGCAATCAAACCCTTAGGTGTTGAAGGCTTAGGCTCTAACGATGATGGTGTTGAACTTAAACTAGGCGTTTTTGGTATCGGTGCTTTAGCTATTGGCAAACTAAAAATCAAGACCGAGACTGAAATGATTAACCGTGCAACAGCTGAAGCTCAGGGACTCTTTGATTACTCTATCGCTTATACTATAGCTAAAGATGCAATTCTAAAGAAACTCGCAAAAGCTGCCGCAAAATAAGCAACATTTTTTATTTTAACTCTTTTTTTGTTACGAAAGAATTATTTATATGATTTATCTATTGCCGCTCTGAAACCTTTCAATTTAACACCGTTTAAGTCGAGGGATTTTCCTAAATTCCCGGAAAATTGGGCACCACAAGGGCAGATACCGAGTTTTTTCCATCAAAACAATATAAAAGTTAAATATTTGTAG
>WRGM01000125.1 GCA_009787175.1 Candidatus Bathycorpusculum fermentans
GCATAATGTTTTTGATAGCAATTTTAACCGTCGCTGCCCTTCAGAAAGAAGGGCAGCTCCAATTATATAAATTCATTAACTATAAAAAATCTCAAATACCGTACATAGACTCGCGCAACTCGATAGTTTCGGTTACGGTGGATGATAAAATACTTGTTTTTTATGTAATCAAATCAGATTATTCTGGTGGTGATCAAAATAATGTGGCTGTTAGGGTTTATGATGTTAAGATGGATAAGTGGAGTGAAGGGAAAACGCAAGAGGTAGATATGGGGTATGGTATGGTTGCTGTGGCAACATCTGGTGTTTATGCGCCTAAGAGAGTTTATTTCTTGGGAGCAGGAGCAGATAATACTGTTGTTTATAATCCTGCAACTGAGGCTTGGTCAACTACCGAGGTTATGTGTACACCTCGGTTCAGCTTTGGTGCAGCTATTGCTGAGGATATTTTATATGTCATAGGAGGAAACAAACCCTACACAATAATGGAATTTCTCGCCACTAATGAACAGTATGTACCAATTGGTTACCATACCGATCCATCACCTGTTACATCTGAACCTTCTGAGCCTTTCAATCACTCTTTAAGCTATGATGTCGCAATGGTGTTAGTAGTTTTAACTATTGGAATTGTTACCGCAGGTTTACTATTTTATTTCAAAAAGAGAAAGCCCATAAATGTGGCAGTTTGAATGCTGCAGGCAAAACTCTAAAATATCATTGTTGCAACATTTTTAATTAGATACTCGGGGAGCTGAGGTGATGACTCAGCTGAGAGGATAACTTAATGGTTATCGACCCAATGAACCTGACCCAGGTAATACTGGCGGAGGGAAACAAATATGAATGTTACAAAGAACAATAATATTAAGTCTAAGAGTAGTTATAAAGATCCTAGGATTTTAGCTGAAGTTGCCATATTTACGGCGCTTTCCACGGCTTTGAGTATAATTGTTATTTGGCATATGCCGCAAGGCGGTTCAGTTACACTTGCCTCCATGGTACCTCTTATATGGTTAGCACTACGTCGTGGTCCAAAGGTTGGTATTTTTGCAGGAGTTATCTATGGTTTTGTCCAATTAGCAATTTTACCAGAAGTATACTATCCAACACAGCTACTACTTGATTATCCCTTAGCATTTGGCTGTATAGGCTTAGCAGGCTTTTTCAAAACCCATTCAATATTAGGAACCACGATTGCAGTCGCAGGCAGATGGGTTATGCATGTAATTTCAGGCGCCATTTTTTTTGCTGAATACGCGCCTGAGGGTATGAATCCATGGTTGTACTCGTCAATATACAATGGAAGTTACCTATTTGTTGAACTTGTGATAAGTTGCATACTAGTTTACATACTGCATAGGTTACTATACGGGCGAGTAGGGGCAGTGTAGTATGGGAAAGTTGAGTAGTCTACATTTACAAAAACTTCTTGACTGCATTAGAGCTAGTGAGAATGTAGTTGTGCCGCCAATGATTGGTTATGATGCTGGAGTTCATCGCCTAGGTGATCAACTATTAGTGGTTTCAACGGATCCCTGCACGGGTGTTCCACAGGAGTGGTTTGGCTGGTTTTTAATTAATTATGCAGCGTCGGATCTTTCTCTTTTTGGCGCTAAACCACAATTCTGCACAATTAATTTACTTGGTCCTAGATCAACATCTCCTGAGGTTTTTCAGGAAATCATGAAACAGACATGCGTCGCTGCAGATGAGTATGGGGTAGCTATTGTTAGAGGACATACAGGTATGTATGATAGTCTAAAAGACATGCTAGGAGTCTGCACCATGTATGGAACTGTTGAACCAGACAAGCTTGTAACGCCGGGAAATGCTAAACCGGGTGATTTAATAATGTGCACAAAGCCTGTGGGCATTGAAACATTGACGAATTTTGCATTGACACATCCAAAAACTGCAACAAAAATTTTTGGAGCTAAAAAAGTTAGAGAATTAGCAGATATGATAAAGTTGCAAAGCTGTGTAAAAGAGGCACAGCAGCTTGCCCAAGCAAAATGTGTTAACGCTATGCATGACGCAACAGAGGGAGGCGTAGTAGCAGCGTTAAATGAGCTAGCAGAAGCATCAAATATTGGCATGAGGGTAAATTGGGAAAATATTCCATTCCCAAAAGAACTAGCAGCATTAAAGGAGCAGTTTAAGCTTAGCGATTATGAAGTTTTAGCGCTATCATCAACTGGCACAATTTTAGTAGCAGTTCCACCAACAGAAAAACAGAAAGCCACAGAGGTTTTAAAACAACATGGGCTTTGTGCTTATTTTATTGGCGAATTCACTGAAGATAAAAAGAGAATTTTAAAGAAGGCAGGAGAAGAAAACATTTTTCCATTAAACAGTAAAGATGCCTACACAAGACTATTAGCAATTAAAAAAGACTATTAAAGAAAAAAGTTAGTGTTTAATTTCAGAGAGTACAAAGTTGACTATTTCTTCAGCAATATTTACATCAGTAACCATTTGCAGACCTTTCCAGCCGGGTTGACTATTAACGTCAACAATGCGTGGTCCATTAGGACTCTCTAAGATGTCTATGCCAGCAATTTTGCATCCTACAGCTTTAGCAGATTTTATGGCCAAGTCTTCAAATTCTTTGCTGATTTTTTCAGGGGCAGGACGTGCACCTTTACTATAATTAGTTTTCCACCCTGTAGCGACACGTCGCATAGATGCAACAACACGGTCACCTATTACGAAAGCACGTATATCTGAAAAGCCGTGCTCAACAAATTCTTGCATGTAAATAACGCCATGATGAAATGTTATAGCTTTAAAAATTGTATCAGCTATATCCACATCATTTACACGCGTCGCACCCTGACCACGAGAACCAAAAATGGGTTTAACCACTACATCACCGCCTAACTCGTTAAAAGCGGCTAGTGCTTCATTTACACTCTCAGTTGCTAATGTACGAGGCACAGGTACACCTGAGTCTTCTAGAAGAGCCAAAATATCATATTTATCAACACAGTGCTCAATAGCATTTGGCGGATTTACCATATAAAAACCCTTACGCTCAAGTTTATAGAGCATATCCATACGAAAAACTAGCTCTTCAAGAGAACCACGACCTATTGGACGAATGATAAGGGCATCTAAATCCTCAAGAATATCTACACCATCTATTTTAAAATATGGTCTATATGCCAGCCTTGCGACAAGCTTTGGGAAGGTAAAGCAGGCATAGGGTATATTACGACGGGTTAGGGCTTCTCGCACTTGCGTGCTACTCCACGCATCGGGGTTTCGAGTCATTATACCAAATTTCAAGGCAAACAGTCCTATTTTGTGTTCTATTAGAAATCATGCTAAATAACTAGTTTTAAAGGTTCTGGGAAAAAGAAGAGATATAGAGTAATAAGTCATGTTAAAGGTCATCTTTGGGTTTGAAAAAGAATTTTTGTATACGACCATTCTTACCTATTAATTCACCTATAAACGAGCCTATTATTAGGCATATTATAAGACTGGGAAATATTAAGAAAGCAGTCTCATCGTCAAATACGATCTCTATTGCCCCTGTATTAGTTAAAATAAGCATTATAATAGCCCATATGCTAAATCCTATAACAGAGGCTCCTACAAAGAGAAATGTGCCTCTTTTAGATTTAGATAAATTAGAAGGCGTAACACTAACATAGCCTATAAGACTAATTAAAAGCACTATGGCAATCATTAAAACAGCAAGATTAACAGGAGCAAAATCTAGTATGTATCCGGCAACTGAAAAAACTGCAACTATAAAAGCAGAGAGCATTACCCAATAGGACTTCTTTTTGGTTATACTACTACTATTACTACTGCGAGTTTCAGCCTGAACAGCCTGTTTTTTCTTCAACTGATTTTTAGCTTTAGCTTTATTCTTAGATGACTTAGGCATAATGTATGTTCCATCATCAGCACTTATTAACATTTACACAAATATGAAAACTCTCATATGCTTTACCGCAAAAAAAGATTTAACAAAAAAATATTTGTTTGAAATTAAAAAGAAGAAAGAGTTAATTTACTCTGTTGAGTCTTCGTCGCTTTCGTCTATTTGCCCGTCGCTTACTGCTTCGGCTGTTATTTCGGAAAGCGCCTGATGAGGCGCAGTAGTAGGGTGGCTGCTATGTGTCAGCTCCTCAACTGCTGGAGAGTTTAATTGTTCCAAAACTTTTTCAAGAGTCTGCTCAACTGGAGCCTGCTCGGTAACCTCAAAAACTTGAAGCGGAACATCTGCAACATCTGCAACATCTGCAAGTGCTTGGTCTTCAACTAGAGTAATAGAGGCATCTTCAACTGGAAGATCCATAACTGTAGATTCAAGTGGAGCCTCCTCAACAACGTTAACAGTTGACTCCATAACCGGCTCCTCAACAGCTGATGATATATCAGAAGTTAAAAAGATCGGGTCTTTTGCTGTAATTTCAATTACGGAGTCATCTGTTTCTACGGGAACAAATGAATCTACCGCTTCAACTGGAGACTCAACAATAGCTGACTCAATAACAGACTCCTCAGATAGAACATCAACTGGAGCCTCAACAAGAGATTCTTCAAGAATTTTAAGTGCCTCATCATTTGACGCTTCAAATAGAGACTCAACTGGAGCCTCAACAATAGCTGACTCAATAACAGGAGCATCAGCAAATAGAGCATTTTCAACAATAGCTGACTCAATAACCGGCTCCTCAACAATAGCTAACTCCATAACAGGAGCAGTAAGTGGAGCATCAGCGGTTAAAGTTTCCTCAATGGCTGACTCCATAACTGGAGTGTCAATTGGGGCTTCAGCGTTAGTTGTTGACTCCATAATTGGTTTTTCAATTGGGGCTGGTGTAGCTTCAAATAAGGTTGTCTCTAATGGTGTAGAGTCAACGGGTGTTTCTATTGGTATTGAGAATTCATCAGGTGCGGCTGTTTCTGTTGTTGTTGGGGTTTCAATTACTGTTTCGGCAACTGGAATATCTGGTGCTATCGGGGCTTGAATTGTTTGTACAGACCCGCATAATTGGATAGTAGCCTGTGTTATTGTGTCTAACTCTGTTTTTGCTGTATCTATGCCTATGGTGAAAAGTAAAATGTCACGTTGATATGTTTCATCTCCAATTTCACCTATGACGTATTGGATTTCATAATTTGCAAGAAGTGTTTCTAAGAGTTTAATTTGACTTGTTAATTCTTCAGTTTTAAGCTGCATTTTTGTTACAAGATCTTTTTGTTGTCTTTCAATTTCTGCAATTGCAGCAGTTATATCTTTATTGAAAGTATCTCTTGTTAACTGTGAAATTTTTCCTGTAATATACAGGTTATCTACAGCTTGTTTCTTTTTCTTTGCTAAATCATATTCTTCATTTAATCGTTTAAAGGAATTTTTCCATGATATCATGTTTAGGCACCATACCCATATACAGTAGAATATGCAATAACAATTACGTACAAAACGCGTATATGCACATATATATGTAAATAATAACTTATTTTACCAACGCAATAAAAAAGAAAAAAACATGTAAAAAAACAACAAACAAACAAGCCCCATTATCACTAAACATTGAAACTTTTCCAAACAAACAACAAAAAAAAAGACAACACTTATGTACAAAACAACACAAACCACAACACCAAACAACAAATAGACAAACAAAAAAATAAGATACAACAAACACACCAAAAACAGAAAACAGCCCCCAAACATCAAAATTAACCACTACAGAAACGAAAACCTAAAAAACCACCACACAATTCCTATCAGCCTCAACACAAAAAGCGGGTCCTTAGCTCAGTCAGGCTAGAGCACCGGACTTTTAATCCGGGGGTCGCGGGTTCAATTCCCGTAGGACCCGCCAAAATTTTAACAAAACACACAATTTACAATTACTCACACTATAACCCCCATTTATGATTCACCAAACTAAAGAACAAGCACATTTAGATAATCACCCTTAGTCATCAAAAACTTTTTAGAGCTTACAGCTCTTGAACTAAAGGCATCGTTAGATAGCAACTATTCATACCCAATACACGCAACACGCAAATACTAGATATTGAGCAGGCAAATTTCTGCACATATATTTAGGGTATAGGAAGTCCAGATAACTCTATTATACGGAGATCTATGGAATAGTTGTCTATGTTTCTGCTATTAGTTGCCAGATATATTTCAACAGTACCAGTTTCGCCATAAGATAAATCCCATTGAGGAACACCTAACGGCGGCGACATGGAACCTACTATAGCACCCGATACATCACTTGCCGAAACTTGAGAGGCCCCATCATAAAGTGTAACACGCACAGCAAAATACACATTTCCCGAATGATAACCATCAGAGTAAACACTAAACTTCTGCAGTTCTTCTAAAGTATAATCACTTCTTATCTTAGCTGTTATAGCAAAACAGTCTTGACCAACAAATGTACCACCACCCCAAAACATATTTGCTGAATACACACCATATGACGCATTAGCCGAAACCAAAAACAGCTTAGACTCACCATCATCTCTATGCGCAAGATATCCGGCATTATTTAGCTGCGCATTACTTGGCGTATTCGGTGGAGACAACTGAGGAGCATCACTTACCTCATCATGCGAATTTTGAAAAACATTAACAACCGACAAAGAAACAGCAAGTATCACAATTAACAAAATAATGAGAAGTACAATGTTTCCCATTTTTGGTTTTCTCATGATAACTATTTCCTAATTAGTAGTCTCTCCTTCGTAAAGTATAACTGTTATGGTGAGCTCACTTATGTAAACATGATTTAATTTATGGATAATAGCGTAACTCCATATGGAAAAGTCTCAAAAAAAGAAATATAGACGTGGAATAACTCTGAAGTAAAAAAGACCCCTTTTTACACTAAAAGCATAAAACATAAAACTGGTTATATGTTACAAAACATAAATACCGTGGTAAACACACCAAATTATCTGTAGAAATTCAAAAGCCAAATTTCCAAATTAAGTAGCACATTTTATCCACATATCTTGTTTTTAACCATTTTTGCATTTATAACTATATCGACATTTTTTTAGAATTACAGCAATATTACTCGACATACGTAAAATATTTTGCCATAAAAGGAACTAATTACAAAAATAACCAAAAAACAAACCCAAAAATAATAACTATCACCTAAAAATTGGAAACAAATAACGTATGTACTCTATCCAACGATCTATCGTTCGAGCGCTTATAAATAACTGGTCAATCCATTGACCAAGCGCTTATAAATAACTGGTCACAAAAAAGTTTGTGAAAATATAGGGTATCGAGTTAACGTGAAAAAATTGATGATACATAGTTTTATAAGTAGGACCATCAAACAACTTCAAGATTCACGCACAATCTATCGTGTTCTTTAGATTTTTCGTTGGGTTTAAGCGCCGATTTTTGTAGATTAAACTCAGAGGCGCTCCTTACTTTTTATATGTGAAGAATAAAATTTTGCTGATCTTAAGGGGTATACTAAGTGAAGGCTGTTATGCGAGCGGTGCGTGTTTTGCTCCATCGCAGAAAGCTTTTCCTGCTATGGCGCCGGGTGTGCGGTAGCTTGAGTCAGCAAAGTTTAGTGTGCATAGGTGTAGTTTTGTTGTGTCTAGTTTGCCGTTTGTGAGGTATTTTTGTTCGCTGTAGGCGTTGATTATTTGTCCTATGAAGAGTTCGTTTTTTGGTAGGTCGATAACGGCGATTAGGCGGCATTCTATGCAGAGGGGGCATTCTTTTATCATGGGGGCGTCGGATAGGCTGCCGTAGAATACTTGGAATATTGTTGATTTGTCAATGTTTTCTCCTGAGACTAGGCCGCAGTAGTCGACTTTGTTTATTAGGTTTGTTGAGGGGAAGTTTAGGCTAAATGTTTTCTTTTCTATTATGTATTTGTTTGAGAAGCGTACTTTGTTTAAGCTAAATGATATCATGGGTGGGTCGAGGCTTACTGTTGCTATGGAGCTAACTGTTGTAAAATTGGGTTGGTTATCTGTTATATTTACGCCAACAAGTCCTAGCGGCATTGGGAATACCATACCGTTTTTGCCAAGCGCAATTTTTTCCATAGATATACCGTGGTAGTAGATGTTGGTGAGCGATTTTATTAAGATTCTTTTTTTGCAGTTTAAAAATAATATGAAAAAGTGGTGGTTATCAGAGTGATAGTTACTTTAGATTTGAAGAAAGATGAAGACTATGGTGTAGTTAAGTTATTGTTTAAATATTCCTTTGTCCAAAAGTGAGTTATGAATGCCAGTTCAAAGACAGGGTCTAAATCGGGTTCAACTACCAAGACTAAGAAGAGTTCAACTAAATCAGCAAGTGCTAAAACTAAAAAAGCGGCAGTTAAAAAGAAAACAGGGACAGCAGCGGCGAAAACGTCTAAGACAGGGAAAACTAGATCTACTGCTAGAAGTGTAAAAGAAAAACCTGTAAAAACCACAGTGCAGAGTGATAGTAGTAATGATGCTGTTGTTATAGTAGAAAGAGCGCTTGTCAGTATTGAGCGTCTTGGGGGTCAGACTTTTGCTCTCTCACCATTTAGTCAGTACTATGATGATTGGCTAGGTAATTTACGTCAAATAGTAACAGAGTTTGAAACGGGTGCAAACGTTAAAGTTGACAAGGGCTTTACTGAAAAGTGTGAGCAAATATTACTAGATATGCAAACAGTATTATCTAATCTTCGTATACAAGAATCTGCTCTTGCTGAAAACGAAAAAACATTACTAGAAGTTAATCAGGAGCTTAAAGATTTAGATGCAAACTATTCGAAGAAAAAACATGAGTTAAACAATAACCATAATACAGATACAGAACAATTGACAACTCAAATAAAAAAGCTTGAAAATGACATAGAAGTCCAAGGGAAAGCAAAAGTTAGCTTCTTCCAATTCAGTGCCAAAAAAGCTGCAGCAAAAAAACTAGAACAGACAAAGCAGAACTTAGAGAAAGCAAAAAACCAGTTAGAAACAGCTCAGCAGAATCTTCCATTAGAACAAGCTAAAATACAAGAGGACTATACAGTAAAAAAGCAAGAGCTCACAGATAAAGCAGATACACTGCGTAAAGAAGCAGAAAAACTTGAAATTGACATGTCAAGAGAAGCACGAAAAGAAACCTGCACACGACTAAAGGATATAATTAACGAACAAATCAAAGACCAAGCTGCTAAACCAAGTAATTAAATCCAATTTCTATTTGCATATTTAAACAAACTTTTTCGCTAATGGATATTATGTTGAGCATTTTTTTTAATTTTTCATTTGCCGTCTTTTCTTTTTTATAGATAGTAATATGACACAAATGATTACAACAGTTAGAACTACTAATGCAGTAGCAGTTGCGATAATGTAGATTAAATAGGGTTTGTGAGATGGTGTGGTATTATATCCTATTGGTATGTATTGTTCATTAGTAGATAAAGTCTCTAGTTCAGAATCAAGTCCACCTATTACGTATAGGACATCATCAATATTTGCCACACCAAAAGATAGACGAGTTGAGGTCATAGGTGCAACGGCTGACCAAGTATCTGTTGTAGGCTCATAACGTAGAGTTGTACTAGTTCCTCCCGAAAAAACATATACGTTCTGAGGCGCATAGATACCTGTTGTCGCTCCAGCAGCAGCATTGCTAGTTTCAAAATCAGAAGCTAAATCTCCTTCGCTCCACATATCGGTTTCTGCATTATATATTGTAGCTTTCACAGCATATTTTACCCTTGGAGAGGTTTGAGTGATAATGTTACCTATGAGTATTATTTTATTATCGACAACAGTTGATGCAGGACTAAAAAGATAATATGGCGGATCAGGTTTACGGGACCAAGTGTCAGTAGCTATATCATACATAAACAGGGTATTACCATTTATGACAAAAATTTGGTCATTCACAGCTTGCCCCAGCAAACCACTTGCACTAATCGGCATAGAAGCCTTAGTACTTCAACTATTAGTAACTATGTCATATACCTCAGTTACATCACAACGCGGTTTCATGCCATCTTCAATCTGTGGTGTACCACCCATACAATAAATTTTACCCTGACACACCGCTATAGCAAAACCCGACCTTGGCGTAGGCATAGGCTCCAAAGTGACCCATGTATCAAACACTGGATCATAACACTCATTAGTATAGCCGATTAACTTAAGTTTTAGGAGACGTTTTATTGTGTGTTATGACGTATAGCAGAGATTTCAGAGAGGCCGCAATAGCGTACAAACAAAGGG
>WRGM01000126.1 GCA_009787175.1 Candidatus Bathycorpusculum fermentans
CGGTATAGCAGCTAAACAATTTGAATGGTAAAAATCGTGAACAAGAAGATATGTTAAAGGTGGGGTGAAATTATTTTGTGAGAAGACACAGCCTTAGCGTACACAAAATATATATATTCATTCGATTTTTGGTGTCAAATTGATGCATAAGTGGTTGTAGATCGTAAAAAATTTTTACGCCATAATTTTTTAAAAAATTAATTACGTGTACGCTATTGTTAGCGTATACAGGAAATAAATGTGATACACTGTTAAATATTAAAATATTTGTTGTCAAACATATTTGTTTAGATAAAAACTCATAATCTTTCAGAATTGTTTGGTGCTACGCTATTTTCTTGAAAAATTTAGGTTTGATATTGGTTTTGACATATAACTTCTGCAATTACAAAATAGACACTGGACTATAAAAAGTTAAATTGCTATATGGGGGTATTGAATTCTGTTTTTTCAACTAACTTTATAAATGTGTTATTTCTAATAGTTTATTATGGAGGAAATAGAAAATTAGACATTTTAAACATAAAAGGTTATCTTCAGCAATAGCGGTGCTACTAATAGTGTCGTTTATTGTTTCAATATTTGCAGCTACAGGCAATATTGCAAAAGCGTAAGAAACTCGCGACATTCTGACATATCCATTCATTGATGCCATTCCACAACCGGCGGGCGTTGGTCAAACAGTACTAGTCAACTTCGGTTTGCTAAATCAGCTTGCTCGTGATGGTGATGGTTGGAACGTGACTGCAGTAATCACAGATCCTGATGGTCACTCTGAAACGTTTACGCGCATGACCTGGTCTACTGGCACAGTTGGCATGTCTTATGTACCAAACAAAGAAGGCGACTACAAACTACAATGCCGCTTTGAACGCGTATACTACACTTCAGGCATATCTACCATACCCTCGGGATACTATGCGGCAAGTGAAAGTGAAATTGTTACATTAAAGGTAACAGGCGAATGGAAACCAGAACATCCAGGATATGCCCCACCAGACCAGTATTGGACCAGACCAATCGATGCACAACTACGTGAATGGTGGTCTATTGCAGGAAGCTGGGTAGCCAAACCTAACAACGCGTTTGCGCCATATAATGATGCCCCAAAGAGTGCTCACATTTTGTGGTCTATGCCAATTGGTGATACTATGGGAGGATTATCTGGCGGTGACAACGGCATGATTGCCTATCAAGATGGTGATGCATATGAAGGCAAATTTACAAACAACATAATCATAAGCGGTGTTTTATACTATAACCGATATGTCGCCGCTTCACCAACGCAGACAATTGTCGCAGTTGACTTACACACAGGCAAAACACTCTGGGAAAGATCATACGACTTTGGCGGCAGCAGAATATCCACAGGACAAATCCTAACATGGCTTAGCTTAAACAACCGTGGCACTTGGTCCTATGTTTGGATGACTAGTGGCACTAACATGTTTGCACTTGATGCTAAGACTGGGGATCTTAAATACAACATGACAAACGTTCCATCTGGAACAATCTACTATGGTCCAAATGGTGAAATGCTAAAATACCAACTGGTAAACTATGGCACTACAGACAATCCAAACTATCACTTATTGCAATGGAACTCTAGTTGGGTAGTCAATAACGGTAAATCTGGTGTATCAGATAGTTGGGGCAGTCAAGTTCAGGGTAGAACTTATAATGCAACAGAACGAGGATATGACCTTAATGTCTCAATAGGTGCAGGAACAGTCATAACAGGATCAATGGTTTATGCATTTCCAGAAGATCGTATTATCTATGGTAGAGCTACAACTGAGAGCATAACACTTTCAGCAATTAGTCTTAAAGAAGGTGAGAAAGGGCGAGTAATATTCAAAAATGAGACTTGGGTATCGCCTCAAGATTTGGAAAGTGTTGATCTTTATGGACAATCAACATGGTCGGCAATAAGTCAAGAAGACATGGTAATTACTTTCTGGGTAAAGAACAGCAGAATTAACTATGCCTTTAGTTTAGAAACAGGTAAATTCATGTGGAAAACAGACCCACAAACTTATGCAGACGCATGGGTACAAGCCACTTTAGGTCGTAGTAATATTATTGTATACCATAAGCTCATTTCCGTTGCTGCTGGTGGTATTGTATATTGTCACGATATTAAGACTGGCGATTTACTTTGGACCTATGACGTAACTGATCCATATACCGAGTCTTATCTAGCACCAAACTGGTGGGTTACACCGCAATTTGTTTCATGTGGCATAGCCTATTTCGGACATGAGGAACACTCTCCCCTAGAACCTAAGCCAAGAGGCGCACCATACTTTGCTCTCAATATAGAAACTGGTGAAGTAGTTTGGAGAATAGACGGCGCATTCCGTCAGACAATGTGGGGTGGCCGTTCAATTATCGGTGATAGCATCATTATTACACAGAATACTTATGATCAGCAGATTTATGCAATTGGTAAAGGTCCAAGTTCAATGTCCGTCACTGCTCCTGACATAGCTGTTACCGCAAATACGCCTGTTCTAATTAGAGGAACTATCATGGATGTTTCCCCCGGCACAGAAAGCGATGACTTACGATTGCGTTTTCCCAATGGTGTTCCAGCAGTTTCTGACGAATGCATGAATGAATGGATGCTTTTCGTATACAAACAGTTCCCCGAGACACATGCAACAGGTGTTCCAATTAGAATTGACGCTATTGATCCAAATGGTAACTATGTAACTTTAGGTGAAACGGTGAGTGATGCAAATGGCCGATTTAGCTTTAGCTTTACACCTGACAAAGAAGGACAATACAACATTTACGCATTCTTCGACGGATCCGCCTCATACTACAAGACTAACGCACAAACTGAATTACTAGTAATGCCCGGTGCTAGCGCTAGTAGTACTAATTATGCGCTCTATGCTTTCATCGTAGGCATTGTACTGGTAATTATTGCAATTGTCTTTGGTCTCTTAATACTTAAAAAGAAATAAAAAGAGAACAAATAAACAAACAACCCAACCTTTTTTCATATAATAATAAACACAAATTTTCCAAGTATATCCAAAAACGTTTGTAACTATGCACAGTTATAACCAAAAACCCAAACATTTACTAGACATAAAAATAGTGAATCAACTGTTCCTATAGTCTAGTAAACTCTGCCAAAAATCGATACGCCTAAGATATATTCATTGCAATGTTTACATGTTGCCCCCAAAAACCCTGGCAAGAAATAAACATGATAAATAGAAACAGACAAAAAGAAGCTATGAATATTGTTGCAAAGACAAAACTATGGGAACGCTTATTAGGAAAAACACAACCATACAACAAGCAACACCAATAAAAACTGAACGCAGCCCGGTGGTGTAGTGGTCAAGCATAGCGGGCTTTGGACCCGTTGACGAGAGTTCGAATCTCTCCCGGGCTACTCCTTTCAATTACTTAAAATATATAAATAGGGATTTATAGTTTATTTGTGTTGAGATGCAAATGCAATGGCAAGAATAAGCCCAACACAAGAACTTTTCAAACAAAAATTTATAAAAACATCCGTTGGGGTGGTAACGTTTAAAAATTATTACTGCTTATACTTTATTTGCTGAGGCAAAGTGTATGGCACGAACCAAAGAAGAAATAGAAGGGGATCTTATAATGGTAGATTTTAGGAAAGATACACAAAAAGTCTACAAGTTGCTTGCAAGCGCAGGCGTAGAAGTTGAGAAAAAGCAAAAATAGGCGTTCTTTTGATTCATCAATCAACTGTGAACAATAATAGTAACCAAAGAGAATTAGCAAATTTATGTTGTGCAGAAATAGACGGTTACATAAGACAGCTTAGATGAAGTTGACGGCGTGTTAACAAATCTTAACAGTTTGTTACCTGTGTATCTTCAAATTAAACCTTAAATAATTATTCTGTTGTGGTTGCAGGTTTAGAAGAACTTGCTTTTTTGTTTTCATTAATTGAGTGGTTGAAGAAAAAACTGAGGTTAAAATGTTATGTCTGGGTCTGGTGAGGGTGTTGTTAATGTTCAGATTAGTGTGGATAAGTCAGAGATTGATGCGGCTTTGGCTAGTATTGATTCTGCTCAGACTGGCAGGGTGTATCTGCTGGATCGGGCAGGATGCGGCAGCCAAAGTTTGTAAGCAAATATGCCTCGCCCCCTGATGATTCATGGGTAGATAAGGATCAGCTACGTATGCTTGTTAGTATGCAGGAACAGACAAAGGAAGTTACGTCTGAAATTAAAGGTTTAGAGACAACTGCGCATCGGCTGGCTCGTATGATTCCTGGTGTACGTGAGGTTGATCGAACCTATAGGAACATTCTGCGTATGCAGCACGGCTATACGGGTATAGCGATGATTAATTTTGCGTTAATTGCCTGGCGCATTGTACGCATGATTAATCAGTACTTTGACCAGAAAAAGCGGCAAGAACAAGAAATGGAAGCAGCCATACGTGAGGTTCGTAACATTACAACTCATGAAAGCTATATGCAGTGGAAAACGGGGCAAAGAACCGAAATGAACTCCGCCAGAACACGCAACATATCCATGTAGTTAGATTATGGATAATTTAGAGTAAGGTTTAAAACTTGAAGATATGATTAAAGTAAATAGTCTTAGTAAAAAAAACTTTGTGTTAATCTGTAGCTTTTTTGTAAGGCGACTGATGCAACCCCTCAACTTGATGTTTAACACGTTGCTTTTTACGCCACTGAACAATACTCAGAATACATAAAATAATAGTGATAATGATTAAACCATAAAAAGGTATGATCCGATTATTTATTGGAAACTGCCCCAAGTATTTAATAATAACTTTTATGTCGCCTATTGCACCACTAAAGAATCCGTAAAGTAATGTAGCAACTACAGAGATTATTGTTAAATTACGTAGTAAAATATATTTCAATATTGCCACTTTCTCATGTTATATGCCTCTTTGCAATATTTAACTTTTTTCATAGTAACAAAAATTAAAGGAGAAAAAATGTTATGCCAAATATAGAAGCATTTGTTTTCACTGCCTCAGGTGGAATAGAAATCGGCAACGCTGCAATACGACTGGAAACAAACACCGAAGGTCCCGTAGGAGAATGGAAACTAACACTAAACAACACCACAGATGCATCCCAACTGTTAAAAGCTGGTCAATACATTATTCTTGGTGCAGACCAGCACACTTTAATGAAGGGCTATGTTGAAGACATATTACCAGAAGTTACAGATGAAAAAAGCGTTTTCTACAAAACCGTAACTGTAAAAGGACTTAACGCTGGACGAGACCTTTTAAAACATCTGATACATGCTAATTTTGTAAATCCTAAACTTGGCGACCTAATGGATGTAACATTAAAAGCCACAGGCAGTAACATTAGAGTTTTTCCCAACCTTATAGGTCAAGGACCCGTAATTAAAAACTGTAAAGCCAAAGATACATATGTTATTGACTTGTTTAATGAGGCAGGTCAAGAAGCTGGCTACTGGTGGCTGTATAATTGGGATGACAATTATATATACGCTGGACCGCTTCAAAACACATTACATACCAATATCACTTTAACGTCCATAGCAAATGATGTAAAGAATAACAATATTTTGCTTATTGACCCCCACAGCATTATCGGGTCTAGTATTGTTAATTGGGTTAAAGTAAAAGCAGGCAGCATGAACGACCACCTAACAGAATTCTCATCACAATATTGGACAGTCTACAAACATGGAATATTAGGTGGTGACGGTACTGGTTCAGTCAGTAAGTTTGATGATACAGAAATCGCAGCAGTCGGAGCAGCTTCATTACGGATAAATTGTAACAATGTACAACATAGCGAAGGAACATCACATGGTGCAATAACTTATGGGCATTTTGGTCCTGAGGTACGGTTGACTTTTCCACAGTTTAATTATGGCGATTTTTTGGATTATGAAAATATTCCGTCTGAAAATTGCCATGTTTATATTGCACACAATTATTCTGCAACTTTACAATTTGACAAAGCTCGTATTTATATTGTAATTACGGATACTGAAGGTAGACGTCTTTCTTGGAAGAGCGATAAAATTAAAAATGGCGAATGGACAAAAGTTGATTTTGTATTAGGCTATAATGCTCCATCACCCAATGTGATACAAATAAGTCGAGCTATAGGTAAATGGGAACGTTGCCCCGATAACCCTGGTGGAGCAACAGGAACATTTACACCAGGCAAGTTCAACTGGAAAATAAAATCCATAGGATTCGAATTCCACCCAGACCCATTTATTAATGCATCCACAGGTTATTTTACTGGCGATTTTTGGGTTGATGGTTTGTGTATTCCTACTTTGGGTATTAATAATGATGGCGCGTTTTATATTGCTCAAGACACCAATAGTATGGATGAGTATAATGTTAAGTCTATGATTTCGCTGTTTCGTCCTGAGCTTAAGAGTCAGCTTGATTTGCAGCGGGTTGCTGATGAGACTTTGGCTGTTAGTAAAGATCCTCCCGGGCTACTACTCCCAATAAAAACAGATAAGTAATTTGCATTTTACAACTAAACCCCATTTTCATAGTTGACCTAAATTTTTTTATTTGTGGCAAATTGAATATAATCTATGCCTATAATAGCAACTGACGTAAAGAAAAAGACTATTGGTATAGTTACAATAATTATAATTTTTACTATACTCGGCTCTTTATTAGTCTTCAGACAGCCGCAAAACTCTAACTTTACTGCATATGAAAGGCAGCTTTATAAAATTTTTGAAGATGCAAAAATCCAATTTGAGCGTATTCGCGATGTTATCTTACCTCAAAACATTACAATTTCTGTCTATACAAAACAGCAGGCAATAGATAGATGGGGCAAAGAGCAATCCAATTTGAGTAATGATACGTACCTCTTAAGGCAGGAAAATATTTACAAAAGCCTGTTTTTGCTAGGTGAAAATGAAAGTCTAAGTGATACAGCAGTAGATTGGATAGCGGACTGGACTGCAGTATCCGTTGGTAATGATATCTATGTAATTTATGAAAATTTTTGGCCATGGGATATGCCTAATGCTGAAGCTACATTAATACATGAACTCACTCATGTCTGGCAAAATACTCTTCCAACACCAACTAGCTATGACGCTGACAAAGCACAGAACGCCCTTATAGAAGGTGATGCTTCCTACATGGCTGACTACTATAAAGCACAATATAACCATAACAACAATGGTAGCAGCAATAATTCAAATTCTGAAAACAATATCTATTATCCTCCATTTATTACTAATTTATCTGCTCTATTATATACCTCACAGTTGGGCTCTTGTTATCCAAATGTTCCTGATGCCGTTACTAGCTTGAATTGGTTTCCATATATACAGGGTAAAATTTTTGTATCTGCCATAATTGACAACTATGGTGGTAGTTGGGATGGATTAAATCAATGTTATATGCCATCATATATGCCAAGTTCAACAGCGCAAATTCTTCATCCACATAAATATTTCATAGGTGAAACACCTAAGAATCCTTTAGCGTCACAACTTAATGATGATAGTTGGACAATAATACCTTGTCGCTATGGTTGTGCCTCGGATACTTATGGTGAATATTTCATATATGTTATGTTAAATCATTGGCTTAACGATGTTAATCAGGCACAGAAAATTGCCGCAGGCTGGAACGGAGATACCTTAACATATTATGAAAAGGGCAATGAGTTCCTATTTACGTGGAGCATTAATTGGGATAGTACTCAAACTGCATCAGCGTTTAGTCAAGCATTCAATAATATGATAAATCTCACGCAAGCGACCCCTCAAAGTCAATGTAACACAAGCAATCGACACATAACTTTAATCTGGGATTCAAACACCACGACAACACTAATCACCTGTTGCTCAACTACTAAATAACCAACTATAATAACTCCAATTAACTAACCAAAAAAAAATTGAGCTTATGTTAGCGAATCTCTTTATACTGTTGTATATTCTTGTTTGTTATGTTGTATTGTCTACTCCTTTTGAGAACGGCATATTGTTTTTCCAGCAAATTTGAATTTCAATGCGTCGTCATAGGGGCACATCTCTACGCATCGTAGACAGCCAATGCATTGTGCTGTTATGATATCCCCGCTTTTTTGTTTGTAAACCTCTTGAACTTGTGTGGGGCAGACGCGTTTGCATATGCCGCATTTGGTGCATTTTTCTTCGCTTTTCTCTATACGTACGGCTGTAATCCATTTGAATGGTGGGAATCTGCTAAATAGTGCAAGTATGCCTCCCATTGGGCAGACTCTGCACCATACTCGTCTTATGAAGAAAGCAGCTACTGTGACTATGCCTAGTATAATCAGGTTTACTGATGTAAGATACCATCCTAACTGGTAGAAAGTTCCTGTACTATTAAATATCCACGGCGTCTGGAGTACCCCTGCTTGGTTTTGCATCAGCTGGCATAGCGGTTTCATGGGGCATATTGTGCAGTATGGTGCGGGATAATATGTGTAGATAAATCCGCCTGGTTCAGTTTCGGGGATGAGTTGTGTACCTGTAATGGCATATGATGCAAAAAGGGTGCTTATGATAAGTATAAGGGCTAATACTACGTAACTTAGCTGATGTAAATGTTTATTGAACCTGTCTGGGAGAGTAACATGTTTAATCTTTAATCGTTTTCTAAGATATGTTAGGACGTCAAGGTATAGACCAAATGGGCATACCCAGCCGCACCAGAATCTGCCAAGTAAGAGAGCTGATATAATCAGTGTACCCATAACTATAGCTAAGCGTTCTACACCTGTTGTATTGTACTCCGTACCCCAACCGCGGCTAGTAGTTAGGAACGGGTAAATATACACCTGTAAATCCCAGATTGCACAGTTTACCGTTCGTCCGCATGGATAATAGCAGGCAAGGAAGGGTGCTGGGAAGCCCTCAGGCATGGCAACGCCAAAAACGTTTGTTCCTACTAAGAAATCATGTACAGCAATTTGTCTTACGGGGCGAGGGAAATTTTGATGGTCAACAAACATGCCTGTGAAGATTAGAAATACAAGAATAATTTGGATGCAAATTCTAAGTGAGCTGATTCTACGGTTCTTTTTCTTAAAACCAGTCATCGCCACTATCATTCCTATGCATATTAACGCTATAGCTGTAACTGCAAGAGCATCATTTGCTTTAAATGGACTTACAAAATCTCCTGCTTCAACTACCGTACCTGAGGGGTCAGTTACTACTGCATATAGTCTATCGCTTATATGCCCATGACTGGGTAATATATTCCAATATCCCCCCATGTCTAGCACTAGTACAGATATGAATTCTCCTGTTTCAGGATCAACAGGTACATACTGATCTATCCAGCTGTAGTCTGGTCGAATATAACAAACTCTAACACTAGCGTTTTCTTCTGAAGGATAAATATGTCCCCTTACAGTGACAGCCTGATTGATCTCTAATGATGTCTTATCTATCTCTGCAAGTAAATGAGGACCATGACAAGGAAATGGCTCCGAAAATTCCGTATCATGTGGATTTGGAATATGTGCAGACTGCAACTTTTCAATATCCACTGCGGGATTATATAATATTTGTTGAAGTAGTACTTCATCGAGTGCATTTTGGTTCGTATTTGGAACCTCTGCAACAGTAGTAGATAAGAGTAAACTAAAAATCATGAGAGTTATTATAACTATGACAAATATAGAACCGTATTTGGTTAGTTTACGCATAATACCCTCCCAGATTACTACTTACTACCCATTACTGCAATTTATAGATGTATGTATTAACTTTTATCAACATCAATCCTCTAGCTATACATAGTAGCAGAAAAGAAACAACAAAATTACCCTCAACAACATCAAACAATAAATGCTCTGCTTTACATAGACTGTAACATAGTTTATTGGCCTACCAACAAATAAAACGATAAATGCACTTTTTCCAATATGCCAATAATTCATACATCTAAATATGCAATCATTAACTCAAATTTTTTCTGCATTATTCAAATTATGAACTATACTGTTCTTGCTAATTAACAATCTCAAATAGCTACTCTCTACTTACATCTATGTTCATCTATTAAATATCCAAGAAAACCAAAAGCCACTAATGGTACAAAAAGCAACATACCCACCGGATGCGGTAAAATACTATAAAAAATATTGATAACTGCCAATACTAAACATGCTAAAAACAACACAGCGAAAACCGCGGGATGAACTACTATATCCAACACTTTCGCCCATTTACCCATTTAACCGTCAACTCACTAACCCTTAATATTCTTTCTAATACTAATATTAATTTCCCTCAAACAACCCACATATTAGTCTCCAAAATTATTTCACCCTTTACAACTTACCCCAATTCATTATCCAAATAAGCATTAATTAACAAACCAGGATTTTGCAACTCTGACTCAGTTAAATAGTTCTTGGCAATACCAGCATCACTTTTTACAATATGATCCGCTGGACTGCCTTCCCAACTAGTTAGTCCCATATGATCTTTTGCCGCATCAGCGCGTTCATAGATCAATTCTGCGGTTGTGTGACCATGAACTGTAAAATGTAGTTTGTTTTGTACCTTTGTAAAATAGAGCCAAAAACACTTTGTGTGTAGGTCTCTTGCAAAATGTTAAGGTGTTTTTTTGATTCTACTCTTTGTTTGCGGTTTACTCCTACGTCATCATAATTGTAGTTTTTTTTTTGACATACCCATAGTTCTCCAACATACGTTCAATTATGATGTTAAAGATAACGGTTTTGCTTAACAAACTTGCACTATCTAACTCCTATAAATTCCTTCTATATAGTTATCAACAAGGGTTAACCAATCATTTTGTTCTAGTAGTTAATGAATTTATATAATTGGAGCTGCCCTTCTTTCTGAAGGGCAGCGACGGTTAAAATTGCTATCAAAAACATTATGCTGCTTA
>WRGM01000127.1 GCA_009787175.1 Candidatus Bathycorpusculum fermentans
TAAGGTGGTAAGTGTGTGAAAAATGATGAAGAAATACGTGACTTAACCATTAAAAAGAACCGTTAAAACCAAATAAAATCACAAAAAACTACTCATATATCTATACGTGAACACTCTCTAAATTTTATAGATGCACTTTTCAAACTATACAACAATATGCTTTAACTGTATTCTCTTAATAGCAACCTTATCCCGTATGTACTGCCTTATACTGTAGTTTTTTTGTCAGGGCAGTTGTCAAGTATTTCTTGATGACTGAATTAGCCTCTATTTTTCCATATTTGAATTATTGTTTATATATTGATATTGTTTGTTTGTTATTTGGAAACGTTCAGATAAATTATTGAACAGAGTAATTTGCTAGGTTATTTGCATAAGTGCTCTTTTAAAGGCGCTGGCATCAAAAATAGCCGTTATGCATGGTGTTTTTCAGTTAAATATTTAAAGAAGTCGGTCGTTAGTTATTGTTTATAAATGGAGAAAAATAAAGAAATGAAACAAAATAAAAGTTTAATTTCAATAGTGGCAATACTAATGATGATGACTTTTGCTGTCTCTATGATTGCAGATGCAGGCGTTACTTTTGCGCAAGAAACTCAGAAAGCGTCTTTTCCTTTCATTGACGTAATTCCAGCAACTGTTGGTGTTGGGCAACGTGCACTCGTTAATTTCGGTCTACTTAACTATCTAGCATTAGATGGTGATGGCTGGAACGTAACTGCTAAAATAACCCACCCTGATGGCACAGTGACAACTTTTGAAGGTATGACATGGTCAACTGGTATGCTTGGTAGATACTTTGTACCCACGGAAGTCGGAGAATACTCGATGATCTGTGAATTTAAGGGTGAATACTATAATTCAACTACAGCTTCACTTCGAGGTTATTACAAAGCAAGTACAAGTGAACCGGTTATACTGACTGTACAGGAAGATCGTGTACCAGAACATCCGGGTTATGGTTCTGAGCCAGGTAACTACTGGACTAGACCTGTTGATTCACAGCTTCGTGAATGGTGGTCTTTTATGGGTAGTTGGGTAGCTAGACCAAATAACTTGTATGCACCATACAATGATGCACCTGAAAGTGCACACATCTTGTGGACTATGCCAATAGGCGATACTATGGGCGGTTTAACAGGTGGTGATAACTGGCAAGTTGCTTATCAAAACGGTGATGCTTATGAAGGCAAATTTAGCGGCTCTATAATAATCAGCGGTGTTTTGTACTACAACAAATATGTTAGTGGTTCACCACAACAAGAAATAGTTGCAGTCGACTTACACACAGGTAAAGTGCTCTGGTCAAGATCTTATGATTTTGGCGGTAGCAGAATTTCAAGAGGACAAACACTTACGTGGCTTTGCTTAAACAACCGTGGTACATGGTCATACGTTTGGATGGCTAGCGGTACTAACATGTATGCACTTGATGCAGCGACTGGTGATCTTAAATACAACATGACAAATGTTCCATCTGGCACTATTTATTCTGGTCCAAGTGGTGAAATGCTAAAATACTCTCTAACGAATCGTGGTACAGCTGATAATCCAAACTATTACTTGACACAATGGAATTCTAGCACTGTAGTAAGCCAAGGTAAAACTGGGCAGTCAGAAAGTTGGGGTAGCCAAATTCAAGGTCGTACATATAATGCGACAGAACGTGGCTATGACTTTAACGTTTCAGTAAGTACACCCGAGACCTTTACAGGAAGCATATTAACTGTTTTTCCTGGTAACCGTGTTATCATCGGTGCTGCTAACGCTGCTAATGGTGTAACCCTTTCAGCAATTAGCCTTGAAGAAGGAAGAGAAGGTCAAGTACTATTCAGAAACGAGAACACTCCAGCACTACACGATTGGGATATACTAACATTGTCTAACATTGGTCAAGCGGGATGGGCTGCATACAGTGAAGAGGACTTGGTAGCTGTTTATTGGACAAAAGAAAACAGAGTTAACTATGCCTTCAGCTTAGCTACTGGCAAATTTATGTGGCAAACAGAACAACAGATATATGCAGATGCATGGAGCGACACAGCTACGTTGTCCTTTGGTCCAGAAAAACTCATTGCATACAATAAGCTTATTGAAGCAAGTGTTGGTGGCATTGTCTACTGCTATGATATCACGACTGGTGAAAGACTTTGGACATATGAAGCAACAGATGAATATACAGAAGCTTATATTTCACAAAACTGGTGGCTAGTACCTGTATTTATCACAGATAACAAGATCTACGTTGGTCACATGGAACACTCTGCTATGGAACCTAAACCAAGAGGCGCACCATTCTTTGCACTTGATGTAAACACTGGTGATGTTGTCTGGAAAATAGGTGGCGCGTTCCGTCAGACCCGTTGGGGTGGTCGCGCAATTATCGGCGATAGCATAATTGTTACAACGGATACATACGACAACCGTATTTACGCAATCGGCAAAGGTCCAGTTGCAATGACACTCTCAACACCAGACGTTACAGCTACAGTAGGTAAGCCAGTTGTTATCAAAGGCACTATCATGGACATTTCACCAGGCACAGAAAGCGATGCATTGAAGTTACAGTTCCCTAACGGTGTTCCAGCAGTTGCTGATGCATACATGAGTGAATGGATGCTCCACGTGTATAAGCAGTTCCCTGCTCCACATGCTAACGGTGTTTCAATCACAATAGTGGCTTATGATTCAAATGGCAACTCTAAATCATTTGACGTAACAAGTGACGCAAGCGGCTCATTTGCATTCGAGTTCACACCAGAAATCGACGGTAAATATGACATCTATGCAATCTTTAACGGTTCAGCAGCATACTATGGCAATTCAGCACAAGGAACAATATTTGCAGCAGCAGCATCAAGTTCATCTGATAAACCATATGACCTATACATTATCGGTATGGGCATTGTAGTTATCATCGTAAACTTGATCGTTGTTCTATTCTTCGTCCGCAAAAAGTAGGAAACTAACCTACTACAACCTTTTCTTTTTTTTGTCAATTAAGTCTTATTTTTAGCGATTTCAACTAAACAGGGTTTTAGCAGTTTGAACCTTTAGGTATCTCTAAGTCGTATAGGTATAACTCAAATATTGCTAAGGTTTTCATTGCTAATACTTTCGTAAGTGTGCTTACTTTTGCTGTGACCTTTTGTTGGTTGTTAGTATGTGCTATTTTTGACTTGTCATAATCAAAAGATAACATTTCCACTTAATGTTATGCAAGGAATGCTTTTAGAAAAATAGACCGCGCCGCATAATGTTTTTTCGTATTGTTGCTTAATTATTGTTTTGTATTTGTCAGGTATTTCTTTTTTTGGTCTGCCTACGTCTTTTCCGATGGAGGACACTTCTTTAGTTGTTTGGTATTGTTTGTAGATTTGTTGAAATCGTCTCTGGGAAATACCTAGATGGTTTGTGGCCCATTTGCTTGTTGCGTCCTCCACTTCATAGTGAAGCAAACACCACTTCAATTTACGCTTATTTGCTACCTTAACCATGACATCTATGGGAGCGACACTAGCGAAATAATTTCGGGATACTACAGTACACGTTTTTTATTAGCCAAATTTTTAGTTATGTAAATCTTGTCTGTTATTTTAGTCTGTATAAGTGTGTTTTCAAACAATTTAAGTATTAAAGTTTGTAATGTATTTGTATGTTTGGCAGGGCAGGCTTTGTGGAAACAGTTTGTATTCATGTTATGTGTATGTTTAAATTAGTCTGTTTACTGTGGATATTGGTATACTTTGTGTGATTGATATGGTAGATGTTTGGTTTCCTTACGGAAAGACAGATGTTTGTGTTAGGGTTCCCGCTCGTAACTTGTTAGGTTCAATTCTTCCTGTTCAAAAGTCTGGTGTGTCTGATTGTAGGGTGGCGATTGATAGGGCTCTTAGGGAGCCTATAGGGTCTGGTAGGTTAGCTGAGATTGTTAAGCCTGATAGTAAGGTTGCTCTAGTTGTTGATGATGTTGCCTGTAGGGTTGTATGTGAGGCTATGTTGTTATCTGTGCTTGATGAATTGAATGCTGTGGGTGTGAGGGATGAGAATGTAGTGTTATTTTTTGGTTGTGGCGATAATAATAGGGAGGGTGTGGTAGGGTCTGAGGATGTTGCTTTGTTTTTGGGGGATAAGGTTTTGAGTCGTGTTAGACTTGTTATGCATGATGTGAGGGCGGGGGATCTTGTTTTTGTTGGTAGTACTAAGTCTTATGGGAATAAGGTTTTTCTTAATCGTGTTTTTGCTGAGGCGGATGTTAGAATTTTGTTAGGTGAGGTGTATTTGCATTATTATGCGGGTTATGCGGGTGGTAGGCGGAGTGTGTTATCTAGTGTTAGTGGTGAGGCAACTATTCAGTATAATAGTGTTATGATGCTTAATAGTAATGCTAAGGCGGGTGTTTTAGTTGGTAATCCTGTTCATGAGGATATGACTGAGGTGGCGCGTTTAGCTAAGGTGACCTTTATAGTTAATGTTGTTAGAAATAGTAAGGGTGAGCTTGTAGCGGCGTTTGCGGGTGATTTGGAGGCTGCGTTTTTGGAGGCGGTAAGGCTTGTGGATGAAATGTATAAGGTTACCGTTGATAGGCGTGCTGATATTGTTGTTGTAAGTGCAGGTGGTGATTCGTTGGATGCTACTTTGGATAAGGCGTATAGGGCTGTTGATAATGCTCTAGATGTTGTTAAGCGTGGGGGTGTAATAATTCTTCTAGCTGAGTGTCCTCAGGGATATGGGAATCAGATGTTTTATGATTGGATGTCTCGTTTAGTGGATTTGAAGAGTACTGAGAGGGAGTTAAAGCGTAATTTTGCTATAGGTGGGCATAAGGCTTACTATCTGTTAAAGGCTTTGCAGAGTCATCCGGTAATTTTAGTATCTTCATTACCTGATTATTATGCGGTTAATGTGTTTAAGTTAAAAACTGCGCGGGCGGTAAATGATGCATTAGCCGATGCTTTCAAGTTAGCTGGCTCCGCTGCGAGGGTATGGACTATACCCTACGGGGGTTATACGTTGCCTGAATATAGAGCGCCAGAGGAAATAAAAACCTAAACTTTACTATTACATTAGCAAAACGTAATAAAAGGCGTAACCCTTAAGTTCCCTATTTGAGCACGTAATAAAGGCGTCAAAATGGAAATCCAATGCAACATACGAAAATTCACACCGAACGATTTGCAATCTATAATGCACATAAACCGTGTATGCTTACCTGAAAATTATACAGATTTTTTCTTCATTGACCTCCATCAGAGATACCCCGAGACATTTATACTAGCAGAGGAAAACGGTAAATATTTAGGATACATAATGTGCCGAATTGAAATGGGTTTATCCAACCTTGGACTAGGCGGCTTAACACGTAAAGGTCATGTAGTCTCCATAGCTGTTATGCCTCAGGCAAGACGCAGAGGCGTAGCCCGAGCAGTTATAAATAGAGCAATTGAGGGCATGAAATATTATAAAGCAAAACAAGCCTTCCTAGAGGTAAGAGTAACTAATGAACCCGCTATATCACTATACAAAAAACTAGACTTTGAAATCAGCAGAACCATAAACGGATACTACTCTGATGGCGAAGACGCATACGTAATGACCAAAAAAATAGAGTAAACCGCAAGTCACTTTCTACTTCTTTCATAATGATACATATACTCCTGTGCATACCCCGCATAAGAACCAAAATAGTTCTGAGCAAACAAACAAAGTTTCTCATACTCACCATTACTTAAAGACTTATGCCCCTGAAGCCTTTCAACCAAGTCTTGAGGTAAACAGTTGGCATAATTATTAAGCAATATACGTTTAACCCAGACATCTACAGGAAACGCCTCCATTTTACCTAAAGAAAACAAGAGTACACAATCTGCAACTTTCAAACCTACACCTGAAAACTCAGAGAGCCGCTTTTTCGCCTCAACATATGACAAACGTTTAAACAACTCAAAATCAACCTGCTCATCATATACTCTTTTAGCCGTTGCTTGCACATACTTTGCTCTATACCCTAAACCGCACTCCTCTAAAGCGTGTACACTTGCCATAGCTAATTTTTCAGCTGAAGGAAACAACCAAAAACTTTGACCATCAAAACACTGTTTTTCGCCAAAACTTTGAGACATTTTAACAAGCGTCTGCTCAATAGCCGCTATATTCTTGTAGGTAGCACATATGAAACTTGCTAAACACTCCCAAGGATCCTGCCGAATAAGACGCAAACCCTTAAACTGCTTTAACGCAGCCGCTATATACGCGTCCTTATTTATAGACTGCTCTATCTCTAATAAATCATCCCTTAACCCAAAAAAAGCTGCAACAAAATCCGCGTTTACACCTTCAAACTCTAAACAACTACCACTGAGCTGCCTAATTTTGAAAACTTTATCACCCGAAATACAATACCACCAATCATCCTGCTTCTTACACCTAAACACCTGACCACAGCAAAGCGAGAGATCTAAATTAAAAGAGACATCAAGTTTAAGACTCATATACTCCCCTCCAAAAACTTTTCCGGACTAGGCACATCCTCAGACAAACCTTTCTGCCTACGCCGCTCAGATATAATTTGACCCGCATACTTTTCAGGTAACTCTTCCCAATGACTAAATAAAGACTGCCAAACTGCCCTGCCAGACGTTGCAGAACGCAGCTCTTTAGAGAAACAAAAAGTTTCAGCAACAGGTATGAAACCTTTTATGATAGCCCGTAAGCTTTGCTGTTCAAAACTTTTATTTTTCCCCCTATGAGTAGCTAAAATCTTCGAACACTCACTTGCAACTTCTGATGAAACCGAAATAGTAATAGCATATATAGGCTCAAGTAAAACAGGTTTAGCTGTTAGAAAAGAAGCAAATACCGCTTTACCAACCCCATGTGTAACATCATTTAAACTATTTTGGTCTAAAACAGACTGCTGTATACCAATTATTTTCACTTTTACACGTCTAATAGGTTCACTACAGAGGGGTCCAGCATTGCAGGCATATTCGAACCCGTTAATTAATGCCCTTACGAACTCTTTTGATGCATCTTCCATTTTTCCACTAAAGTCTACAAAAATGTTACCATTCATATCAGAATACAAAAGCCTATCCATCTCTTCAATAGTTAACTTTTGTCTCTCCTGTTCAGGCTCAACTTGAATACTAAAACTACACATACGCTCCTCCTCCCTCTTTACATGTTGCTGATGTCTGTTTGCAATCTTTATCTGAGCAATAACACCCTGCCGCGTAATACTTTCCATGTAGACAACTCTTGGAGATGACACTGTAATTTCTAAACCACAATTACGCTTCAAATTGTTAATCGCCACTTCAAGATGTAACTCACCCATACCACTTAACAGGTACTCACCTGTCTCTTTATGAGCAGTCACATGTAAATTAGGATCCTCAGACGCTAACCCCTCCAATGCCATAAACAACTCAGCTGTTTGCTGAGGATTTTTAGGTTCAACAGCAATAGTTACAACAGGCTCAGAAATATAACAAACACCCTCAAAAGGAGACAACTCTTCATTACAGGATAAATCACATATGGTCTCTCCAACTTTAACCATTAAAGGCAAAGATACGGAAGCCAAAAAACCCGCATGCACCTCTGAAACTTTTTCTCTAAAAAAACCCATATCAACGTAAACATCACTAATCTCTATATCAACTGAAGAATTAACTAAACGCACCCTATCCCCCTTACAGACCTTTCCCGAAAAAACCCTGCCCGTAGCAATACAACCCCCCTCACCAGATGCTGACACGTTAGTTACATACATAACAACTGGTCCATCATCTCTACATTCAACTACCGCACAGCCTATCTTCGAGCTTACAGGCGCACTCAAAAGCGTTTCAACCCTATACGCTTGAGCTTGACAAGGATTAGGCAAAACATTTACTGCCATATCCAAAATAGCTCTATGAACAGGAAATATCTTCTTTAGCTTTTCAACATCCTGCTGCTGATAAGCAGCTATTACATCTTGAAATTTCACAGCCTTTTGCTTAGCCATATCAACTGTAAAACCCCAACCATGCAATGCCGCCCCAAAGGCTACATTACCCTTCTTAGGCGTTATCTTCCATACCGTGTTGTATGGTGGTTCACTGTAAACCTCAATAAGATCATTGAAACTATTAATAATACTGTCTAGTCTTTCCTGAATTTGCTCTTCACTTAATTGTAACTCGGTAATTAAACGATCAACTTTATTTATAAACAAAACAGGGTAAACACGTTCTTTAAGAGCCTGCTGAGTTACAATTTCCGTCTGCGCCATAACCCCCTCAACAGCATCTACTACTACTACTGCACCGTCAATTACACGAAGCGCCCTAGTAACTTTACCTGTAAAGTCAACATGACCCGGCGTATCAATCAAATTAATGACAATATTGTTATCTTGAAAATTCTTATAGAGAAGACTAATGTTAGCTGTCTTTATAGTGATTTTACGCTTCTGTTCCTCCTCTAGATAATCAAGCACCCTAGCAGTTCCAGCCATAGATGACGCTAGCATGCCCGCCCCTGATAGAAGACAATCCGCTAAAGTAGTTTTACCATGATCAATATGTGCAATTATCCCAATATTGCGCACCGCTTCCTTATTACTCATTAACTCCTGAATCTGCGCAACTTGCCTAAACCGCGACATAAACATCATCTACTAAACCCTTAGGCAAGCCGATATTAAAATTTAATATTACCGAATCCCCACTTTATCGACAAAAGAGGAAAACAATGAAACCGCCTACTAAACTCCCAATCGAAAACCTAACAGAAGAACCATATGCAACAATACTTTGCTACCCACACACTAAACCATTAGAAGTAAAAAACAGAATATCTGAACTAAAAACCCTCGGTGTCCACACAGTAGAATTCACAGGCAACAGCTCAGCCGCTAATACACCCGTAATAGGCAAAGGATACGTAGGCATAGTAATCCTCGCATACACTAACAGAGAACAATTAGCCCTCAAAATACGCCGGCTCGACAGCGGAAGAGAAAACCTCTTCCACGAAGCCCAAATGCTACAAAAAGCCAATACAATACAAGTAGGACCAAAATTCGCAGCCGTTACCAAAAATTTTTTACTTTCACAATTCATCAACGGCGACTTTTTAGCAAACTGGCTAGAAAACCATAAAGACAAAGAGGCTTTTCGCAGAGTCATACACGACATTTTAGAACAATGCTGGAGCCTAGACATGGTCGGTTTAGATCACGGCGAGTTAAGCAAAGCCCCCAAACATTTACTTGTAGACAAATCAGGAAAACCCTTTATTGTAGATTTCGAAACAGCTAGTATACAACGCAGAGTCGCAAACGTTACCTCAATATGCCAACACCTTTTTGTCGGAAACAACATTATACCCCATCTGATCTGGGAAACTATGGGCGAAAAAAACAAAGAACACATCACAAATGCCCTAAAAAATTACAAAAAAGAAAAAAATAGAAAAAACTTTGAAACACTACTACAAACATGCCTTTAACAACAAAATAATTAACCTACTTTATTGATCCTCTTGGCATATTTGCTCTTCTACTGTAACCGCTATGTCTCCTTCGTTGTTTTGCATTTTTCTCTTCCTTACTATTGGCAGCACGAATCCAAATAATATAATTAAAACAATCAGTATGCCAAGGATAACTGGTATAATGCTGTGCTTTTGAGCTTGTATTGATATTGCACCTATCCATGGAATACGCATAACAACTTTACCGTAAACATAGTCTTGCGAAATAGCACCGTTGTAAGTACTATCCAGATCCTCTGCCGTAGAGTGCCATGCGTCTATATTCCATGTTGCCGGTTCTTGAGGCCAAACATTTGGATATCCATTTCCATCACCTTTAGTGTAAAAATAAAGTTTACCATCAACTTCAACTGCATCAGTTATACGATGAACAATATTAGCCTTAGACTCCTCAATAGCAGTTGGATTGCGAAAAACTATGATGTCACTATCTGGATATTGCGTTTTCAAATCTTTCGCATCTACACCTTGAATAATTAGTGTATCCCCAACATGCAAAGTCCTCTCAAATGTATGCGAAAAAAGACTACTATTACACTGCTCACTTGGTATACACATACTGCCACTTACCACAATAAATGATGGAAAAACCTCTGTATTCAACAACCTTGGCAACGCAACCCAGGGACCTATTATAATTATTAGAATCAATGCTAACGGAACAATAATAGTTCTAAAAATATCATTTTTCCAAAGTCTCCCTAATACAGTTGCCAATTTATGTTCTACCCTCTCGCAGTAAATGCTACAGCAGATATAAAAGCCTTTTATAAATAAAAAAAGATTGAAGAAGTACACGAACTTTTAGATTTTACTCTTACCTAGTACTTCACGGAATGTATTCTTACATTTTGAACATTCAAACAAACCGATTTCTAACTGTGTACGCTTACCAGTCTTATCTGGACGACCAGCCATTTTCCACGTTTTCTTCGGACTTGCAACATCTGCAGAACATTTCGGACATTTAACCAAACTTTTTCCCTCAATAACACAACCATGTTTAACCATAGAATAAAAAACTTTCCATACTAATCAAACAGTGTCTTGTCCCAAAATAATTTCAACCACCTATTTTAGGCGTGGTTAAACTTAAAAAGTTGGGCGAGCTTAGATGGTATTTAGAAAAACATGCAACCGGTAAAGTGACAGTGAAATGGATCGCAAACCACCTTAATTTGGATATTACCGGTTTTCCTAATATGACGTTTGTTAGCCGGTTATGGTCTGAGATGTGGTTTGGTATAGCTACTAAACATTTGGATGGTAAAATCATGAATAATATATGTGGTTGTGGGGGGGGGGTGAAATTATTGAAAGTATTTCAAAAGGGATTACACACAAGATTCCAGATTTCTTCACGCGAGCCATTAACATGAAAACGAGCAAACAAAGACACAGTTA